>JBHIAI010000102.1:0-6378 GCA_046861655.1 Fidelibacterota bacterium
GTACTGGGTCTCAGACCAGATCCTTCCAGACGAGTACCACCGAACCGATTTTCCGTGTTCCAGGCCCGCCAGAAACTGTTGTTCCGACTTTCTTGTGCCGTTCTCGCCCCACAGTATGGATTTCCCCTCCAATTCGTCAGAATGGTACCTTTTGATGGCGCGTATCTGTCCATTCTGGTAAAAGTACTTGCAGATCCCCTCCTTACTGCCGTTTCGGTATCGTTCTTCAGACACGAGGATCCCCTGGTCGTTCCACCGTTTGGAGGTGCCGTGAAGATGACCGCTGAAGTACACCTTTTGTGAATCCAGGTATCCGTATTCGTTCCACCATTTCCATGTTCCATGGGGGAGGCCGTGCTTGAATCTCTGAACCTGTTTCCGGATTCCATCCTCATAGAAGTACGTGGACTTCCCGTGGAGACGGTCCTCTGAATACCGCTTCACGTACCGGACGTTGCCATCGGGGTACCAGACGGTGGTTGGCCCATCCAACACGCCGTGTGTATACACTATTTGTGAATCCTTCTGTGAGGTGGTGCTGTACCATATCCATAGGCCGTGGGGTTTTCCTTTCTTGAATTTCTTGATTATTTTTTCGTGGCCGTTGTCGTAGAAAGCGGTGAGACTGCCATGGAGTTTTCCATTTGAGAAGTGTGCTGTGGAATCGATTCGTCCTTTTGGGTCCCACCAGGTCCATGTTCCAGATGGAAGTCCTTTGTTGTAGGATTGTTGGGTGCGGATCTGTCCGTTTTCGTACCATAGGGTGTGAATGCCGTGGAATTGGCCGGAGCGGTAATGGATTTCTTCCATGGGCTGATTGCTCTTGTAGTATGACTGCTGTTTGACGAGTGTGGAGTCAGTGCCTCTTTTTTCATAATAGAACTCGGTTTTGTATCCATTCTTCATGGTGTCAGTCCGTGTGAGTCGGGGAGCGCACCCGGGGGTGACCAGGACGGACCCAAGGGAAAGGAGAAGAAAACAGGCCGATAGATTGCACCTTTGAAGCGCAGGAATGGCAGGCCGAAGATAATTCCTTGCTTGCCGGGAAACGGTGGATGCCATATCTATAGAGGAAAGCTCTTGTTGAGCGGAACCGTCAGGTTTCGTAAAGTACATCTATATTATATCGGAGTGTAGTCATTTCAACAGCGTCTCAGGCTGTCCCTGACAAGCGCAGGGTAAAAAGGACCCTTTGAACGGGCGTAGTCTTTCCGTGTATGCTTGACGACAGTGGGGCTAATTGCCGTTGCAATTCACGTCTTCAACTGTTACATGTTAGGAAGGAGGGGAGTGCGGCAGGATGGGAAAAGGAGGGGATTCCTTGTCCATGAAATGGAAGAAGGCCATCTGTGGCATCTGTCCCGCAGGATGCTGGGTGGAAGTGGGGCTGAATGACGGCAAAATGGTGGACATTCGGGCCGACAGTGACCATCCTCTCGGCATGATCTGCCGCCGGGGTCAGCACGCTCCGGAAATCGTCTATTCCAAACACCGCATAAAACACCCCTTGAAGCGGGTGGGTCCGAAGGGATCGTATGAGTTTGAACCCATCTCCTGGGATCAAGCCTACGACGTGATCGTGGATAAGCTGGAAGCCATCAAAGAGGAATCGGGTCCCGAAGCTGTTGCCATCTATACCGGGCGGGGAGCCTTTGAACTTTCTTTGTGCGATATGTTTCAACCCGACGGGGTGGCTGTCTCGTCGGCCTCCAATGTGCTGTTCCCCTTCGGCTCTCCCAACACCATGGGTGTGGGTGCCCTGTGCTATGTTTCCTTTGCCATGATTGCTCCTCATGTGACCATGGGCCGGATGCTGGTCAACATGTTCGCGGACATAGAGAATGCCCAGATGCTGGTGGTCTGGGGTACCAACCCCGCCACCGACTCGCCTCCTCTGGATATGGACCGTCTGGAAGCAGCGGCCAGGCGAGGGGCGGATATCGTGGTAATCGATCCCCGCCGCACGGAAACCGTTGAACGGACGGGGGCCCAGTGGGTCCCTATCCGGCCCGGCACCGATGGTGCCCTGGCCCTGAGCATGATTCAGGTGCTGGTGGAGGAAGACCTGGTCGCTGAGGATTTCGTCGAACGGTGGGTCCACGGATTCGACGAGCTGAGAACGTATGTCCAGCACTTCCGGCCGGAGGTGGCGGAGACCATCACCGGGGTTCCCGCCGGGGACATTCGGGATCTGGCCCTCCGGGTGGCAGGTGCCACCGGGGCCTGCCCTGTTATGTACACGGGGTTGGAATACTCCAACAGCGGGGTTCAGGCCATCCGGGCGGTCCTGACGCTGTTTGCCCTGGCCGATCAACTGGATGTCCCAGGGGGCATCGGCCTCGCCATGAAAGACAGCCATTTCCCCATCAACCGTTCGTGCAACCAGAAGAATCCTTCCCTCCGGCGGGCAGTGGGCTATGATAGATTTCCCATCTACAGCCAATACCGGGGAGAGTCCCACGCGAGTGCCCTCATTGATTCGGTACTCAAGGGTGAACCCTACCGCATCCGGGCGCTCATCGTTCACGGGGCGTCCCTGCTGACGTCCTGGCCCCAGACCGACCTCTGGGAAAACGCGCTTTCCAAACTGGATTTCGTGGTGACCATTGACCGTCAACTGACCGCCGACAGTGCTTATGCCGACATCATTCTTCCAGCCACCACCATGTTCGAGATCGATTCTTACATGGTTTACGGTCCCGTCTTCCGCCTCCGGGAAAAAGTGATCGAGCCCGTTGGGGAGGCCCGGAACGATTATCTGATCATGGCGGAACTGGCCCAGCGCCTGGGGTATGGTCAGCTCTACCCCCAGACAGAGGAAGATATGATCCGGTTTGCCCTGGAGGGGTCTGGCTACAACCTGGAGGATATCCAGTCCAATGGGGGATGGGTGAGACTACCTGCCTCCATGCAGGAGTACAAGAAGTGGGAAAGGGGGGGGTTAAGAGAGGATGGAAAACCCGGGTTTGAGACACCCACGGGAAAATTTGAGATCTGGTCTACGATTCTTGAGGACCATGGGTACGAACCCCTGCCGAAGTACACGGAGCCAAGGGAGGGGCCCCTGGGAAATCCCGTCCTGGCGGAGGAGTTTCCCCTGGTGTTCAATTCCGGTGCCAGGCCCCATACGGACTTCCGCTCCCAGCACCATGGGATTCACGGCCTGGTGACGGACAACCCCGAACCCATGGTGGAGATCCATAAGGAGGACGCAGAGAATAGAGGAATCCAAAGCGGAGATCTGGTGGAAGTTCGAACCCCCAGGGGGGCAGTTCCTTTCAGGGCAAAGGTGACAGAGGACATTGTGCAAGGATCTGTAGAATGCAACATGGGAGGTGGGACCCCGGTGGGTCCAAAAGCGTGGCAGGAATGGAACGTGAACCGTCTTACAGACCTGGCGAACTCCGATGAAATCTCCGGTTTTCCCGTGTACAAGGCTCTCATGTGTGATGTGGCGAAGGTGGCACCGGGAAAACGGAGAAAAAGGAAACCGGAACCCGTTCGCCAGCAAAGCGTCGCGATCTCAAGAAAAACGGCGGTGAAAAAGCGGATCTACCTGGATAATAACGCTACCACCCGGATGGCAGGGGAGGTAGGCGAGGCCATGAAGCCTTTTCTGAACGAGGTTCATGGAAATCCTTCCAGCATTCACGAAGCGGGGGCCCGGGCCAAACGGGCTGTGGAGAATGCCCGGCGGCAGGTTGCCCGGCTCATCAACGCCCGGCCCAGCCGGCTGATCTTCACGGGAGGGGGTTCCGAGGCCGATAACCTGGCCATCAAGGGGGTGGCCTTTTCTCAAGGTCCGGGGAAGGGGCATATCATAACCACCCGAATCGAGCACCCAGCCGTTCTGAAAGCCTGTTCGTTCATGGAACGTATCGGATATGACGTGACGTACCTTGAAGTGGACTCCCACGGTCTCGTGTCTCCGGAGGTTCTCCGGGATGCCCTCTCGGACCATACAATTCTTGTATCCATCATGATGGCCAACAACGAAATCGGCACCATCCTTCCTATCAAGGAGCTTTGCGCAGTTGCCAGGGAAAAGGGGGTTATCTTTCACACGGATGCGGTCCAGGCGGTAGGGAAAATCCCGGTGGACGTGGAGGATTTGGGGGTAGACCTTCTGACCCTTTCGGGGCACAAGTTCCACGGTCCGAAAGGGACCGGGGCTCTGTATGTGAAAAAGGGTGTGCCCATAGAGTCCCTGGTCCACGGAGGAAACCAGGAACGGGGACTCCGGGCGGGCACCGAGAACGTGCCGGGCATCGCGGGATTGGGAAAGGCCGCCGAACTGGCTCAGGCCCGGCTCCAGGACGCACCCCAGATAACTGTGCTGCGGGACCGGTTGGAGGAGGGGATAAGGAAAGCGGTTCCCGGAGCCAGACTGAATGGCCACCGGGAGTCCCGACTGCCGAACACGCTGAACATGACCCTTCCGAACCTTCGTGGGGAATCCCTGGTGGTGGCCCTGGATCAGCGCGGTATCGCCCTTTCCTCAGGATCGGCATGCAGATCGGGATCTCCCGAGCCCACCCATGTCCTTCTGGCCGTGGGGAGAACTGAAGAGGAGGCTCATTGTTCGGTTCGGTTCTCCCTGTCCCATGAGACCACAGGGGAAGATGTGGACCGTACGGTGTGGGCGTTGAAAGCGGTTCTGGAAGATATGGAGATGACGGTGAGGTTTCTGCCGTGCAAGTAAGATTTTTCGCCATCCCCGCTGTGGTTCTGGCAGGGGGATTGCTTGCCGGTTTTCAGGGAGAGTCCCTCCACCACCGGGTATCCTTCGATCGTTCTGATCTGGTCCTGGGAAAGGAACGGGGATTCGATGTGGTCCACGTGGAGGGGACGTACCCGGTAGGGGAAGAAGGAACGCCCCGGCTGCCGGTGAAGACCGTTTTCCTGGTGCTGCCCCAGGGAGCGGTGGCCCAGGGAGTTCGGGTGACCGGGGTGGAAACGGTAGTCCTGGACGGAGATTTTGTTCCCCTGCCGGTCCAGAAACCTGGAATTCCCGGGGAAGTTGTTGCATTCACCGAGCCCAGCCAGGATGTATACACGTCCCCCGACCCTTATCCGTCCACCGTGGTCAGATTGGGGACCTCCGGCCACATGAGCGGGTATGCCGTGGCCGCAGTACTGGTCGCCCCGGTTCAGTACCTGCCCGCTGACAGGGCGCTTCTTTTTCACGAGAGCATTGAATTTGACGTCGATCTTGCCCTCTCTTCCCGGGAGTCCGGCTTTCCTGAGCGCCAGGTCCGGTCCACGAGCCTCCGTAAGGAGCGTTTCATACAAACCCTGGTGGAGAACCCCGAAGATGTGATTCTCGCCAGACCTCCTACCCGAAGGGAGCGCCTGGACGCTGTGGAAACAGACCAGACAGGATTCAGTCCCCGGTCCGTACCGTCCGTCCAGGGAAGCCCCGTGGATTACCTTATCGTTACGTCAGAAGAGCTAAAGCCTGCGTTTGAGGTGCTGGCGGAGTGGAAGACACAAAAAGGGGTGCCGGCCGTGGTCCGAACGCTGGAGGAGATCAAAGGCAGCACTCCCGCAGGCGCGGACGATGCCCAAACCCTGAGACGGTTCATAGCCCGGGCCAGAGAAAAATGGGGTGTGACCTGGCTCCTGCTGGGGGGAGACGTGGAGGTGATTCCGGCCAGGTACGTGGAAGTGGATCGGTGGGGAACCGAGAAAATCAGTGATCTGTATTATGGAGACCTGGATGGAAATTGGAATGCCGACGGCGATGCCGTTTGGGCGGAACGGTCGGGGGACCAGGTGGACTTCTATTTTGATCTCTTCGTAGGACGGGCTCCCGTGGAAACGGTGGAGGAGGCCGAAGTTTTCGTTGCCAAGAGCATCGATTATGACCGGGGTGAGGGGAATCACCTGGACCGGATCCTGTATATGGGCGAGAAGCTGTGGCCGGGAGACGGCAAGTACTACTGCGAACGGGTGGATGCCTATGCTTCTAAGCACTGGCTTGAAAAAACAAGACTCTACGAGAGCGATGGTACCGAGGATAGAAACAGCGTTCTGGCCGCCATGGACGCTGGGCAGAATCTCATCTTCAACGTGAGTCACGGTAATGCCTACCGAATCCTGGTGGGCCCGTCGGGACACGCCCTGGAGTATACCGATATGTACGCTTTGGGGAATACGGGCCGGTATTCCATCTTCTACAATGTTACCTGCAACGCCAACGACATCAGCTACAGCGACAGCTTTTCTGAATGGTTCATGTTGAACGCCGAAGGGGGAGGCGTGGGGTACATCGGAAGTACCTGGCTGGATTATCCTTCCATCTCCATTCTGCAGAACGAAGCGTTCTTCAAGCTGGTTTTTGAGGAAGACGATTGGAGGCTGGGATCCGCTTTCGGC
>JBHIAI010000103.1:0-6332 GCA_046861655.1 Fidelibacterota bacterium
ATCTATGAGGAACTGGGGACGCAGGTGATCATGAATATTGCCGGATCGTCTGAAGATGAGTACATCCGGATTCTTGAGCGGATGGAGGAGGTTTCCAACCCTGTGTGCGGTTATGAGATCAATATTTCCTGTCCCAACGTGGAAAAAGGGGGTATGGAATTCGGCGTGAATATTGAGATGACCCGATCGCTCACCCGGAAACTGAGGGAAAGAACGAACAAACTTCTGATCATGAAGTTATCCCCCAATGTTACGGATATAGGGGACATTGCCCGGGCGGCCGAGGACGGGGGTGCGGACGCCCTGTCGGCCATTAATACGGTCCTGGGCATGAGTATTAACACCTCCACCCTCCGACCAAACATTTCCACCGTTCTCGGGGGTCTGTCCGGTCCGGCCATTCGTCCCGTTGGGATTGCCTGCGTCTACCGGGTCAGCCAGGCGGTGAGCATTCCCGTCATGGGCATCGGCGGCATCACCAGCGCGGGTGATGCCGTGGAGTATTTTCTGGCCGGGGCCTGCGCTGTTCAGGTGGGAACAGCCAGTTTTCGGGACCCCGGTATTGCATTAACAGTCCTGGAGGGAATTCGGGCCTATTGTGAGGATCATCATCTGGGAACGGTCACAGACCTGGTGGGCAGACTTGCAGAGAATTCCTAGGATACTCACGCTTCTAACGGTGCTTCTCATAGCGGGGTGTGCGTCGTCCCCCAGGTACGGGAGCCGGGACAGGGGCAGAATAACCCAGGTGGGCCTCGCGTCTTACTACGCGGAAGACTTCCACGGAAAAGTGACCGCCAACGGGGAAACCTACGACATGTACGGGTTGACAGCCGCTCATCGAACCCTTCCTCTGAACACCATCATCCGGGTAACGAACCTGGAGAATAGCAAATCCATCATCCTGAGGATCAATGACCGGGGACCGTTCGTCAAGGGGCGCATTCTGGACTGCTCCTACGGCGCCGCAGTAAAGCTGGGATTCATGGGCAAAGGGACGGCGAAGGTGAAGATTGAAGTGATCGAATTGGGTGACAACGAATACATGAAACGGAAGCCTCATGACTGAGTATCGTTCCTTTCTTGAAAACACCACCCGAAAGTCTTAGCTTCCGCGCGCTGTTTTGACGGGTCTATGAGGGATACTCTGACATCGAGAATGGTGGTGAACGTTGTGGGGATTCCGGCTATTATCGCCATCGTTTACCTCGGAGAATTCTATTTCGCGATTTTTGTCACCCTCGCTTCCATCCTGGCTCTGACCGAATTCTATCGCCTGGCCCGCCTCAAAGATGTTTCTCCCGTGCCCTGGGTCGGCTGGCTGGCCTGTGTTGTGATCGCTGTTTTCTACTACCGGGGAACGGGGGATTCCTTGTTGCCCGTTGCCTGGCACGAGCTTTTGGTGACGCTCGTTCTTCTGGTGGCGATCTTCGAATTGGGCCGGAACCGGCAGAATGCCACGTCCAACATTAGCACCACCATGGCGGGAATTCTTTATGTTCCCCTTCTTCTCGGAACCCTGATCGGTATCCGTCAGATAGATCTGGTAGACTACGCTTTCGGCATGAGGTTGACCCTGGGCCTGTTCTTCTCGGTTTGGTTATGCGATTCCGCGGCGTATGCGTTCGGAAAGAAATGGGGCAAGAAGAAAATACTTGAACGGGTCAGTCCCAAGAAGACAGTTACGGGGACCCTGGCGGGGATCGTGATCGCCGTTGTCGCCTATGTGACCATGGTGAGAATCGGCTTTCTTGCTCCCGCCCATTCCACCCATTCCCTGTCCATGACGGACGCGGTTATCCTGGGTGTTATCGTCGGGGTGTTCGGTCAGGCGGGTGATTTTGTGGAGTCCCTGATGAAGCGTGACGTGGGGGTGAAGGATTCTGGAAGATTCTTGATGGGCCATGGGGGAGTCCTGGACAGGTTTGACTCCCTGATCGTGGCTTCGCCGCTGACGTACCTCTATCTGAACCAGTTCGTATTCTAAACCATCGTGGTGAAAGGAAAAAAACTCAAATCCATTCTTGCCACGGACTGTGGCAGTACGACCACCAAGGCCATTCTCATTGAGAAGAGGGGAGATGATTACCGCTTGGTTGTGAGGGGAGAGGCTCCCACAACTGTGGAGGCACCTTTTGAGGATGTCACACGGGGCGTGTTGAACGCGGTCATGGAGGTTGAGGAATTGTCCGGCAGGAAACTCCTTGAAGGGGACCGGATCATGACGCCTCAGAAGGAGAACAGTGGCGTGGATCTTTATGTTTCCACGAGTTCAGCGGGGGGGGGACTCCAGATGATGGTGGCGGGAGTAGTAAAATCCATGACTGGGGAAAGCGCTCAGAGAGCCGCCCTGGGAGCGGGCTCTATCGTCATGGATGTCCTGGCCTCCAATGACGGGCGTTTGCCCCACGAAAAGATTGCTCGAATTCGGCAGTTGCGACCCGATATGATCCTTCTGTCCGGGGGGGTGGACGGAGGGACCATTTCCCATGTGGTGGAACTGGCGGAGATTCTGGATGCGGCAAGACCCCGTCCCCGGTTCGGAGGAGACTATAAGTTGCCCGTCATCTACGCGGGGAACAACCGGGCCCGGGATTCCATAAGGGAAACCCTGGGTGAATCTTCCGACCTGTCCGTCGTGGAGAACATCCGTCCCGTCCTGGAACGGGAAAACCTGATGCCCTCCCGGGACAAGATACACGATCTTTTCATGGAGCACGTGATGGCCCAGGCTCCTGGATACAGGAAGCTCATGTCCTGGACCGACGCGCCTATCATGCCCACCCCGGGAGCGGTGGGGTATTTGATTGAGATGATTGCCAGGAATGAGGGCATCTCGGCCCTGGGTGTCGATATAGGGGGGGCCACCACAGATATCTTTTCCGTTTTTCAGGGCGTGTTCAACCGAACGGTCAGTGCTAATCTGGGGATGAGCTATTCCTGCTGCAACGTTCTGGCTGAGGCGACCCTGCCCAACATACTGCGATGGGTTGCGCTGGATTCGGACGAAGAGGACCTCAACAACCGGATTGCCAACAAGATGATACGTCCCACCACGATCCCTCAGTCTCTGGAAGAACTCAAGATTGAGCAGGCCATCGCCCGGGAGGCTCTCCGGCTGTCGTTGATTCAGCACAAGTCTTTCGCTGTGGGTCTCAAGGGGATTCAAACCGAACGAACCATTTCCGATGCCTTCGAACAGCTGGGAACGGGGGAGACTCTGGTGAACATGATGGACCTTGATATCATGGTGGGTTCGGGGGGAGTACTCTCCCATGCGCCGCGGAGGGAACAAGCAGCCCGGATGATGATCGACGCCTTTCAGCCCGAGGGTGTCACGCAACTGGCTGTGGATTCCATTTTCATGATGCCCCAGTTGGGAGTTCTGGCCAACATCACCGACCCCGACATCAAGGAGAGCGCACAGAAGGCTGCTCTCCAGGTATTCGAGAAGGACTGCCTGATTCGCCTGGGGACCTGTGTGGCTCCCGTGGGAAAGGCAAGAGGAAGCAAGCCCCTCATGAAGGCGGTCTTGAAGCTGCCGGACGGATCGGTATGGGAACAGGAAATCGCCCCGGGGGATATTGTGAAAGTCTCCGTCCCCTATGAACCCATTGCCGCGACTCTGATACCCGAGAAAAGTGTGGATGTGGGAGCGGGACAGGGCGAACCGCTGAAAACCACTCTGTATGGGGGTGTGGTCGGGATCATTTTCGACGGCCGGGGCCGGCCTTTTGAGCCGCCCAGGGATAAAGACTCCCGAATCAAAAAGCTGAGAGCCTGGAGCCGGGCGGTGGACGAGTTTCCCGAAGATTCACCGGCAGACGGGAAGGCCGGCTAGTGGCCCACGCGTACACCCCGGGACTGAAAGTCCTCCACGAAACCCGGGTGACGAAGGTAAGAAGGCTTCCCATGCGGGGTGAAGTGAAGGTCAAGAAGGGGGATTGGGTGGTTCCCTCCCATATCGTGGCTTCAACTCATCTCCCAGGCAATGTCCGAATGGTCAATGTGGCCAGCCTGTTGAATGTGGAACCTGGGGCCGTTCCTGATTTTATGATTGCCAAAGAGGGGACGTCTGTAGAAAAGGGAAACGTCATTGCCGAAACGGCCGGGCTGTTCGGGCTGTTCAAATCCAGGGCCCATTCTCCCGTCACGGGAACTGTAGAGTCCGTTTCCTCGGTGACCGGTCAGGTGGTGGTGAGAGAGCCCCCCGTTGCCGTGGAAATCGACGCCTACATAACCGGGCTGGTGACCGAGGTATTCCCTGAGGAGGGGGTTGCGATCGAAACGGACGCGGCCTTCGTTCAGGGTATTTTCGGGATTGGGGGCGAGAAGAGGGGTGAGATCCTGGCCCTGGAAGAGGGTTGCGAAACGGTGGTGGACGAGGATGTTATCACGGACGCAATGATGGGTAAGATTGTGGTGGGCGGCGCTTTCCTTACCCTGGGAGGGTTTGAGAAAGCTCAGGAGCTGGGTGTCCGGGGTATTGTCACCGGGGGCTTTGACTATTCCGCGTTGAAAGAAGTGCTTGGGTACACCCTGGGAGTGGCCATCACAGGGTCCGAGGATCTTGTGACCACTCTTGTGGTGACGGAAGGCTATGGGAAAATACCCCTGGCCCGTCGTACCTTTGACCTCCTGAAGGACCATGACAGAAAGGAAGCTTCCATCAACGGAGCCACCCAGATTCGGGCAGGTGTCATCCGTCCGGAGGTGATCATTCCGTTACAGAAAGGGGAACTGAAGGGCGGTTACCGGGAAATTGATACCTCCACGGGGATAGAGGTAGGATCCCTGGTTCGGGTCATCCGGGCACCCTATTTTGGGGCATTGGGGGAAGTGGTGGAACTTCCCCCAAAGTTACAGACGCTGGAGTCTGAGGCTGAGGTTCGGGTGGCCAGGGTAAAGTTGGACGGTGACAGCGTACAGACCCTTCCGAGGGCCAATCTGGAACTTGTGGAAACAGATTGAAATTCTTCTCCACGGAAAAGTACACAGACGTTCCCGATCGCTCCGTTCTTACCCGGGTGGCTGAAAAGATTGTTGACCACGGGATGAGTGTCCCGGCGGTGTTCTATCTGGAAATGGTTAAACCTCTCTCCTTCATCGGGTCCCAAGCCCTGGTATTCTTCGGACCCATCATAACCTCATTCGTTCAGAGCGAAGGCTACTACCAGGTGGTGGAGCTCCTGGAGGACCGGAATAATGTTGAGTTTCTCATCCAGGAAATTGAGAGACTGGAGGAGAAACAGGGGGAAGAAAGTGAAAAGGAGGCGTCATGAATCTTAGACGGACCCTTACCGTCGCTGGAATTCTGCTGGTGCTGTTTGTCCTGTACTGGGTCCTGGGGCATCCTTATTTCCGGACCAGCCGGCTGGTCATGTTTGTGTGTGTGGTAGTGTTGTCGGGGACCATCCTGTACTACATCGGAAAGGCGGCCCGGGGGGAGGAGATCTACCTGAGGCCCATACCTGGATTGAAAGCGGTGGAGGAGGCCGTCGGCCGGGCGACGGAGATGGGTAAGCCGGTCCTTTTCGTTCCCGGAATCATGGACATGGATCAGGTGGAGACGGTGGCGGGAGTCATCATTCTGGGTCACGTGGCTCGCATGACCGCCAGGTATGAGACGGACCTGGAGGTGCCCGTGGCCCGGTCCATTGTCATGGAGGCGGGAAGGGAAATCTGTAAGGAATCGTACCTGGCAGAAGGGCATCCTGAACGGTTTAATGACGATATGGTTCACTACTTGACCGACGATCAGTTTGCCTACGCCGCCGGGGTGGACGGGATCATGGTCAGGGAGAAGCCGGCGGCCATCTTCTACCAGGGAAAGTTCTTTGCCGAATCCCTGATCCTGGCGGAGACGGGCAACTCCGTGGGTGCCATCCAGGTGGCGGGAACCGGATCCCTGGTTCAAATCCCTTTCTTTATCACCGCCTGTGACTTCACCCTCATCGGGGAAGAGTTTTTTGCGGCGAGCGCTTACCTGTCCCGGCGGCCGCCTTTGATCGGGAGTCTAAAGGGTCAGGACATCGGCAAATCTGTCGTCATGGCTTTTATCGCCCTGGTGGTCGTTCTCACCGGACTGTTTGACCTGGGGGTCATCGGTTACGACATCACCGAATTCTTGACTGTTCGATAGGAGGAAACGGATGTTCTGGAAGCGGCAGGTTCCCATCGCCATCGTATTTACCATCGGCCTGTTCACCCTGTTTGGCTGGTTTGTAGGGTCTTACGAAATCCGTCTGGACCGGCTCATCAGCGATGATCCCCGGCAGGTCCTCCAGGAGATCGCCCGCGAGATTGATGTGCCCCTGGACTTCCTTCTGACC
>JBHIAI010000012.1:0-25282 GCA_046861655.1 Fidelibacterota bacterium
AAAGAGTGTTCGTGACACGAATGCGGGTGTCGGGTCCCTTGAAGGAAAAGGTTTTCTTGTATCGCGGTGTGACCGGGAGCAACCCCACGGCCATAAGGTATTTTATTTCCAGTTCTAACCCGTTATATTCATGGCAAATCCCAATCAAGGAGTCTTCCATGAGAAAACCATTGTCTGCCATCATTTTGGTCCCTGTTCTGTTGACGTTGTATAACTGCGGACCCAAGGTAACATCCCAGTCCGACGTGGATACACCCGAATACCATTACCGGGCAGGGATGCGGTACTTAGAGGATGAAGACTACGCGTCTGCCATCCGTTCCTTCCAGCGGTCGGTGGATCTGGACAAGAAATTTGCTCCAGGCTGGGCCGGGCTCGGCCTGACCACGGGCCTGAAGGGCGACCTGAAAGAAGGCCGAAAACTCATGGACAAGGCCCTGGGCCAGGGCAAGAAGAACCCCGATGTTCACGTCCTGGCGGGGCGCCTCTGGATCGCCCACAGGGACGAGGGAAAAAACTGGCTGAAAAAAGCTAAAAATGAATTCGAGAGAGCCCTGAAGCTGAAACCGGGGCACGAAGCGGCTACCTACTATCTGGGCGTCGCGTTCTTGCAGAACTACGATTTTTCCCTGGCTGAAAACGAGTTTCGCAAACTGGTGGAAAGAAAGGGGGAATACGCGTCCAGAGCCGATGAAATGTGGTCCCTCTCCCAGAAAATAGTAAGGGCTCAACCGGGAACACTGGCGGGCAAGAAGATCGCCCTTCAGCCGAAAATCACCCGGGCCGACCTTGCTGTTCTTCTCATAGAAGAGTTAAAACTCCCCGAGATTTTTGAACGTTTCATTCCCGAGAAAACGCCCGCCTTTCAGACCCCCGGCCAGATGAGAGCCCGCGCCGAAACCCCCCTTCCCCCCGATGTCCAGGGAACCTGGGCTCAGAGGTGGGTTGAAGAGGCCATGGACCTGGGCATCCTGGAACCCGACCCTGACGGCAACTTCTATCCCTCAGAACCTCTCACCCGGGCGGGATACGCCAAGGCCGTGGCGAGAATCCTGGTGGCGGCCACCCGGGATCCCGATCTGGAAACCCGCTATTTTGGGGAATCACCTTCCAGGTTTTCCGACGTTTCCAGTAGCCACTTCGCCTACCCGGCCATGGCCCTGTGCGCGGAACGGGGCATCATGAAAGCCGATCTGGTGACGGGCAAGTTTGAACCCGCAGGGTCGGTGGGCGGTGCGGATGCCCTCCTGATCATACGGGCGGTGCAAAACTCCCTCAGATTGACCTTCTGATCACTGACGGTTCCATCACCAGCCCCCGGGGATATCCCGGGGCTTTTCATGGGGGTCTAGACTAGATTGGGTATCCACCCATGATTGAGATTCACCCGGTCCGGACCCGGCGGGAATTGAAAAGGTTCGTCACCTTCCCCTGGAAGATCTATCAGGGAGACCCCAACTGGGTACCCCCTCTGGTAATGGATCGCCTGAGCTTCTTCAATCCGAGAAAAAACCCCTTCTTTCAGCATTCTGAAGCCGACTTATTCATGGCCACCGACAACGGTGAGCCGGCCGGGCGCATTGCCGCCATCCGATACAGTCGCCACCTGGAGACCCATGGTGACAGCACGGGATTTTTCGGTTTCTTCGAATGCGTCGACGATGCCACCGTGGCAAATGCCCTGTTCGAACGGGCCAGTCAGTGGGTGGCGGACCGGGGTCTCACCAGGATACGGGGTCCTATGAACTTCACCGTGAACGATGAAGCCGCCCTTCTTGTCGAGGGATTCGACCGGCCCCCTGTGGTCATGATGACTTACAATCCTCCCTATTATGAAAGACTGGTTACAGGATACGGATTCAAGAAGGCCCAGGATCTATTCGCCTACTACCTCGACGCCCCTAGATCCATCCCGGAAAGACTGGTGAGGGCCTGGGAGCTCATGGGAAAAAGAGAGGGGATCCGAATTCGCACCATCAACATGAAGGATTTCGATGCTGAGGTGGAAAGGATTCATCAGATTCATGAACAAGCCTGGGGGGAAAACTGGGGATCTGTTCCCCTGACCCGGGACGAAATCCGTAGAATCGCGAAGGACCTTAAGTTGATCCTGGATCCCGACCTGGTGTTGATGGTGGAAGACGGTGACAAACCTGTGGGGGTATCCGTGACCCTGCCGGATATCAATCAGGCATTGAAATACGCCAACGGGCGACTGTTTCCCGCGGGGCTAGTCAAAATCCTGTGGCATAAGAGAAAGATTGACGCAGTCCGGGTCTTTATCATGGGGGTGGTGAAGGGGTACCGCCGCCGCGGCCTGGATGCGGCCATGTACTACAAAACCATGGAGGCTGCGCTGAAGAAAGGGTACAAGTGGGGGGAGATGTCGTGGGTTCTGGAATCGAATACCCCCATGCGGCGGGTCCTGGACAGACTGGGGATTGAGGTGTATAAGACATACAGGATCTACGACAAGGAGATCTGAGTGATTCGTGGGGCGTAATTTCATAATCCGTAATGCGTAATTCGTAGAATCTGGGGTGAAGGATGGACTATGATAAGTGGGTAGAAACCGTTCCTCAGGAGATTACGAGTGATTCCTTATGGAAGTTGAAGGTATACCGTTTGAGTCTTTTCGTGTGTGATCTTGGGTGGCAAGATGTGACCAAAATATCAAAAGATAAGCGATTACTTCCATTGTCCGGCCAGTTGTACAGGGCTCTCGGATCAATCAGCGCAAACATTGCAGAAGGTTATTCACGAGGGACCGGCAAGGACCGGGCCCGATTCTATGAGTATTCCTTGGGATCTGCTCGAGAAGCACGAGACTGGTATCAGAAAAGCCGACATGCAGTTGACGGAGATGTCTTGGATCACCGCATGGGACTATTGAGCCAGATTGTACGCATTCTGCTGACGATGATTCCCCAGCAGAGAGGGTACACCGTAAGCGAGTCCCCCGTTAAATTCGAAAGGAGCTTGAAGAAACTATTGCACGACATTCCCATTCTGTGATAATCGACGTCTTCTCCCTCGTGCGTACGAATCTACCCGACGGAATACGGATTACGAATTACGAATTACGGATTACGAACTGTATCTTAGACGCTAGATGAAAAGTCTCGTAACAGGCGCGAGTGGTTTCATCGGCAGTCACCTGGTGGATGCCCTCCTGAAGGAAGGACATGAGGTTACCGCCCTGGTTCGCCCTACGAGTCCCATGCGGTGGCTGGAAGGTAAGCCCATTCGCCTGATGATAGGCGATGTCCGGGACCCCGATTCCCTGGAAGAAGCCGTGAAGAACCAGGATTACGTGTTCCACGCGGCGGGGAAAGTGGCCGCCCGGACATTCAGGGAGTACAACGACACCAACCACGTAGGGACCCGTAACCTCATGGAGGCCATCCTCACCCACCACCCCAACGTTGCCAAGGTCATCTACGTCTCCTCCATGAGCGCCGGAGGCCCCACCACTCCCGATCACCCCCTGACGGAAGAAGATCCCAGCCGTCCCATCTCTCTTTACGGAAAGTCGAAGTATCTGGGAGAACAGGCGGTTCTTGAACACCAGGATCGCCTCGATGTGGCGGCCGTGCGGCCCCCCGTCGTCTACGGACCGCGGGATCAGGGAACGCTGTCCTTCTTCCGCCTGGTGAAGCGCCATATTCGACTCAACCTGGGCCTCCGGGACCGGTATGCTACTCTGGTGCATGTGTCCGACGTGGCCAGAGCCCTTATCCTGGTGGCCACCCGGGATAATACCCGGGGCCGGTACTACTATCTGGACGATGGCAATCCCGTCACAACCTGGCTGGAGCTACAAGACCTCATCCGGGCCGCCGTGGGATCATGGACGGCCACCGTCCGGGTGCCCCTGTCTCTTCTCTTCCTCGTGTCATCCGCCGTCCACGGCCTCCAGTACGTGACCGGAAAGACCTCCTGGTTTAACTTGCCCAAGTACCGCGAACTGTCCCAGAGGGCCTGGTTGTGTGACGGGGGAAAAATCCGCCGGGAGCTCGGTTTCAAACCGGCAGTTTCCGTGGAGGAAGGGATCCCGGAAACGGCCCGGTGGTACGATCAAATGGGCTGGCTTTGAAGTGATGAACTGGGTTCTGTCCACCATGCTTCTTTCTGTGGCTGTCGCCGGCGGCCCTAAGTTCTCAGATGAGCAGATTGTGGCCATGACGCCCCACTATTTCAAGCGCTTTCCGGACAGTCCGGAATTCCTGGGCGCCCGGGTATACCGTCATCCCCAGAGGGGAAAGGTATTCCAGGTGGACGTACGCGTCGACAGGAACCATGAAACCGAGGGCCTGGGGTTTGTTTTCAGTGCCATGTTGAATCTGAGCCGCTATTTCCAGCGGTCCCCCGATCTTTTCGTGGCTCTTCTCCATTCCCCTAGCCGGGGGACACCTCCTGTCATCTGCACGGGAGATGCCGAGTGCACCGCCGATCACTATATCCACCGGCGGATCTCGTATGACTACTGGTACCACCGGTGTATCACGTTCGAACGCCCCTAGTCCTTAGAGATTGACCCTGAAAAGGGCATCACGTAAATTCTGTTAGCATGACTTCCCCCCACCTTTCCGGCCCGGCACTGTATGAAAAAATCCGTCGTGATTTTTTCGGTCTGGACACCACGTACACCCTTGCAACGGGGGAAAAATCCCGGCGGATCTACCTCGATTCCACCGCCACCACCCTGATGATGAAAGCGGCTCATGAGGTTGTGGACCGCTTCTTTCATCACTACGCTAACACACACAGCCTTCTTCACTTCGGAGCGAAAATCTCCACCCACGAGTACGAATGGGCCCACCGCAGAATTCTATCCTTCGTAAACGCCGACCCGGAAACGTATACCTGCTTTCTCACCGGCAGCGGCACCACCGCCGGCGTAAACCGGGTGGCCCGGGTATTCCGGGACATCCGCCCCCAGAAGAAAACCGCCCTGGTTACCATCATGGAACACCATTCCAATGATCTGCCCCACCGGAAACACATGGCCCGGGTGATCCATGTACCCGTCAGCGTGACCAATGGAAGAATGGGGTGCGTGTCCCTGAAAGCGCTGGAATCCATGCTCAAAGAGAACCGGGATACGGTGAACTACGTGGCCATGACGGGCGTCAGCAACGTCACCGGCATCGTAAACCCCATTAACGAAGCGGCCGAAATCGCCCACGCCTACGATGCCCTGTTCCTGGTGGACGGCGCCCAGCTCTTGGCGCACATGCCTGTCCGGATGACTGTACCCAATCGTCCCCATCGGAATATCGATGCCCTGGTCTTCTCGGGACACAAAACCTACGCCCCGGGATCTCCCGGAGGAGTGGTCGTCAGAAAGGACCTGTTAAGCCAGGTGGAACCGATGGAAGTGGGTGGAGGCATGGTGGAACATGTCTACAAGGAAAGCTACGAGGTGAAATCGACCTTTCCTGACAGGGAAGAGGCCGGCACACCCAACATTCCAGGGGCCATCGGACTGGCAGCGGCCATCGATGTTCTGGACCGCATCGGTATGGATTACTTGAGGGATGAGGAAGAGGCCTTAATCCTGGACGCCCTTCACAAGCTGCAAGAAATTCCCGGTGTCACCGTCTATGGTGAAGCCGATCCCCAGTTGTGCGAACGGACTGCCTCCATTTCGTTCAACGTGATGGGTATGGATCACGGACTGGTGGCCGCAATCCTGAACGACTACTTCAATATCGCTGTACGGAACGAATGTTTCTGCGCCCACCCGTATGTGAAGGAAATGATCGGGAGTGACCTGACGGAAGCCATCCATGAAGACGATCCCGAAGAACGGGAAAGGATTTATCATCTCAAGCAGGGTATGGTGAGGGCCAGTTTTGCCCTGTATTCCACCCGGGAGGACGTTTTGGCCCTGGAGGCAGCCCTCAAAGAAATCTCCGGGAAAAAGGACCGGTACCGGGCCCGGTACCACATTGACGCTCAGGGCAACTACATTCATAATTCGTTTCAGTTTGACCACAGCAAGGAATTCTCCATCAAGAACTGCCTTGTAGACCTTATTTCTTAAGCCGTTTCCTGCTCCCCGGGATGATCTATGCAACGGGTCTTTTTCATGCTTAGATTTGGTCGTGTCATTGCGAGAATCCAGATCCTGTGGGATGCCCTCGTGATGACCGTGGACCCATAAGGGTTATTCCGGTACACGACTCTCGATCTATTGCGTGAAGACGTCTCTGGCCATCTCAATGATTCTTCTTTCGGCAAATCCCGCCCTTGCCCAGACCGCGGACAGCCTTCTGGAGCTTTCCTTCAGCCTGGAACAGAGACTATTTCACCATCCTCCTCTTCCCTTTTTCGAGGGACGGCCCTACAACCTTGAGGTTGTGGTTGATATCCCCAAAGACTCCCTGGAAATGATTTCCATTTTTCTCAAAACGGACCAGATGTCCAGCTACCAGGAAGTCCCCTTGAAGCCGCACAGGGGCCGGTTCCTGTTCGGGTACGATCCCCAGGAGTATCCGGGAAAACTGCTGCGTTATTTCATCGTGGCCACCGCCAAAGGATTCCGCCTCTACGCTATCCCTCTGAATAAGTCCGGCAGAATCAGGCCTTTCACGGTTCGTCCTGTGGATCCGGTCAAGGTTTACGAACTTCCTGAATGACCATGAAGTCGGTAGAAAAAAGGGTTTCGGAACTCAGGCGGCAGATTGAGTACCACAATTACAGGTACTATGTGCTGGACGATCCGGAACTCTCCGACGCGGAATACGATACCCTGTTCCGCGAGCTGGTTGAGCTGGAGGCCCAGCATCCAGGTTTGGTAACTCCCGATTCCCCCACTCAGAGAGTGGGTGCCGCGCCCCTGGAAGAATTTGGGACGTTATCCCACCGGGTGGCAATGCTCAGCCTGGAGAATGCCATGGACGAAACCGAGCTGGACGCCTTTCACCACCGGGTGGCGCGAATCCTCGGTTCGTCCCGGGAGGTGACTTATGTGGCGGAGCTGAAACTGGATGGCCTGGCGGTGGAACTGACCTTTGAAGATGGGAGGTTCGCGAGAGGCTCCACCCGGGGAAATGGGTTCACCGGCGAGGATATCACCCAGAATCTCAGGACCATTCGCTCTATTCCGTTGAGACTAAGGGGTTCCTTCCGGCCAGAAGAAAAGTCCCTTCCCGTTCCCCCCGTGGTGGATATCCGGGGGGAGGTGTTTATGGAAAAAAAAGGATTTACCCGGCTTAACCGCCAGCGGTCGGATCAGGGAAATCCGCCGTTCGCCAATCCCCGGAATGCCGCGGCTGGCAGCTTGAGACAGCTCGATCCGAGTATCACAGCATCGAGACCTTTGAGATTCTTCGCCTATGAAATGGGATACGCGGAGCCCGCTGGGGCGGGACTCTCCTCCCACTGGGACACCCTCGAATCTTTCAAGGCCTGGGGGCTGCCGGTGGAACCCCATGTCCGCCGCTGTCCGGAAAAGAAGGACGTCCTCCGGTATTTCCGGCACTGGGCGGAAAGGCGCGAGTCTCTCCCTTATGAAATCGACGGTGTCGTCATCAAGGTGGACGACTTCGCCCACCGGGACCAGCTGGGCATCCGGAGCCGCTCTCCCCGCTGGGCTATCGCAGGGAAATTCAAGGCCCAACGGGCTACAACCCTCGTAGAAGATATCGAAGCCTCCGTAGGCCGGACCGGAGCCATCACACCGGTAGCCCATCTAACGCCCGTTATGGTCGGAGGTGTGGTGGTGAGCCGGGCTACGCTCCACAATCAGGATGAAATCGATCGCAAGGACATTCGCGTCGGGGATACGGTCCTGATTCAACGGGCTGGAGATGTCATTCCCGAAGTGGTGAAAGTAATCCGGAATAAACGGCCCCGGGGAACGAGAAAGTATGCTCTCCCATCCACCTGCCCCATCTGCCACAGCCCGGTGGTCAGGCCGGTGGGAGAAGCGGTGGCTCGATGCCAGAATGTGGCCTGCCCCGCCCAGGTCAAGGGCCGAATTCGGCACTTTGCCTCGAAACGGGCTGTGGACATCGATGGACTCGGGACCAAACTCATCCACCAGATGGTGGACAAGAAACTCCTGAAAAGTTTTGCCGATATCTATTTTCTGACTCAGGATAGAATCACCTCCCTGGAAAGGATGGCCGAGAAATCGGCGGCGAATCTTATGGATGCCATTGACGCCAGCAGGAAGGTCCCCCTGGCCCGCTTCATCTACGGGCTGGGGATCCGGAATGTGGGAGAACACCTTGCCCAGGTGCTCGCCCGGGAATTCAGAACCCTCGATGCCCTTAGAAACGCCGATCTGGATACCCTTGAGGAGATCGAAGAAGTGGGACCCATAGTGGCCGATTCCGTCACCAAGTTTTTCGCCAATCCCGACAACCGGAAGGTGATTGAGAGGTGCCTGGAGGGGGGCATCATGCTGGAATCGCCTAGAGAAGCAGCGGCTCCCGAAACCAGAAGTCTGGATGGAAAGACCTTCGTCTTCACCGGGTCTCTGGAACAATTCACGCGCCAGGAGGCGAAAAGGGTAGTGGAAAACCTGGGGGGACGGGCCACCGGTTCGATCAGCGGCAATACCGACTACGTGGTGGCCGGGGACGCTGCCGGTTCCAAGCTGAAGAAGGCCGTAGAACTGGGGATCACTGTCTTGACAGAGGAAGAATTCCTGAAAATGGTGGAATCATGACCTCTCCCTTCGGGAGGATCATTGTGGTGCTCATCCTGGTTACCTTTTTGGGAGCCAGGGCCGGTAGCCGGGAATCGCCTCCCAGGTTTGAGGCAGGAGGAGGACTCCGTCTGCTCCTGCCCCGGCAGGAGTATTCCAGCGGCTGGGGTCTCGGACTGGATGGAACGTGGAATCTCTCCCGCCGGTACGGTCTAAACATCAAATACGACGTCTTTCAGGTAACGCCCAACTCCGGCGGTCCTTCCAAGGCCCTTTCCTCCGTTTTGGGAAGCGTGGAGTTTTCCTTCCGTCGCAGCCGGTACGCCCATGGATTCACCAGTCTGGGAGCGGGTGCGGTTTCCGGGGAAAAAGACCTCCTTTTCGTGTTCGGCATCGGGATGAAGGTACCCCTCACAACCAGGCTCTTGTTGAAGCTTGAATTGAAAGATTTTTTCACTCAACTGGGCATTCCGTATCTCTCCTTTCCCGGGGGATTTGCCGCCCTGCAAGGACAGGGAAGATCCAGATACCTCCAGCTGGGACTTGGGCTCAACGTTACGCTGGGCAAGAAAGCCTCATCCAGACATTCTCCGCCTGGCTTGCCCCGGAAATGACCATGTCCCTCCTCTCATTCATCGCCATTCTTGTCATTCCCCTGATGGGACTATTGGGTCAGGAAGTTCTCCCCCAGGCCCAAGAGATCTACCGGTCAGCCTACGAGACCGCCAAAAATGACGGGGTGATCAGCGACGATGAACAGGAAATCCTGACCACCCTCCGGGAAACACTGGGCCTTTCCGCAGAAGAGATTGTTGTGATAGAAGAAACCCTGGAACCCACACTGGCTCCCAAACTGGATCAGTCCGGACGGTGGCCTCTGGTGGCCCAGAATATGATTTACGCAGCCTCCGTCTACGGCTGGATGATCCCTTACGTTCTGGATGCGGAGGACATAAAATGGTACGTGGGATCTGAAATGATGTCCCTGGGAGCCTCCTATGTCCTCACCTACCGGCTCACAAAGAACATGGAAATCTCCCATGCCCGGGCCCAGATGATGCGGGCGGGATCGGCGGTGGGCCTGTGGTATGGCTATGGGGTGAACACCCTGTTCGAACTGGACGACGAAAAGGGAAGACTTTGGGCCTGGGTGGTCATGGCCTCAGTTCCGGCCGGCATTTACGCAGGGGACAAACTTCACTCAAGATGGCACCCATCTCATGGACAGGCCTGGTCCCTGACCCAGTGGGCAGAATTGGGGGCCTACACACTGGGACAGATACACCATTTGGTCCAGGAAGAACCTGAGCAGCCTGAATGGGAGTGGCCCATGGACTCTTCCCGGGACTACCAGGAGTGGGAAACCGAGCATGGTGAATGGAAGAAGCGTCACGTCGTGTTTTCCATGGTGGGCTATCCGCTGGGGACCTACATCGGCCACCGATTTTTCGGAACCCGGCAGTACAGCTTTGGAGACGCTATGATGCTCCTTCAGGGACGATGGGTGGGATGGTTTTACGGTCTGCTGACTGCAGACGTTTTAGACCTTGATTTGGACGGACCGGGAAGCCGGATCCTGCGAACGGTGGGATCGGTGGGGACGATGGTACTGTTCGACCGCGTGGTGAGAGGATACGATTACTCCTTCGGTGAAGCTGCCCTGACGTTCCTGGGGACCCTTTCCGGGGCCGCTTTCGCCGCGGGCGTCAGCGTCCTCGCCGAGATTGATGAGGGCAGAGCGGTGGAGATCTTGGTTATGCTGGGAGGAGCAGCCGGCTTTCAACTGAGCAGGTCCATTCTTACGCCGAAATCAGAAAGGCCAACGGAAGGCAACGCCCCGGGTCCCGCTTTTTCCCTGGCCCCGGGAGCCTTCCTTCAAGGCGGCCGGCTCCACCCGGCGGTACACGTTTCATATAATTTCTAGTATGACACGCCCGGGAACGGAAGGGTAAACCTCTGAAGCGGTTCCGAATGATCTTTTTTCCCTAATCACCTATTCCACCCGGATGAATCCGGGTGCTGTTCTGATTTTGCCTGGTTTCGCCTTTTCCGGTCTCCCGTGTCCGGTCTCCAGTTCCGCCATTCTCCATTTCCCCAAGTTCCTGAAGTGACGTTGACAAACAAAACAGAGGGGTGTATTTTGACCCCTGTCATGATTCGCCTTGGAATCGACATCGGCGGCACCAAGATGGAAGGGATCGCTCTCACTTCACAGGGTGAGGTTATCGCCCGGGAACGAATCACCACCGAGGCCCACAAAGGATACGAACACGTCCTGAGTCAGGTAGAGCGCCTCTTCGAGAAAATCACCGCGGACCACGACGGGGATTTCACTCTGGGAATCTGCACGCCGGGAGCCCTATCCGCCGACACGGGCCGGTTGAAAAACAGCAATACCCAGTGTCTGATCGGCCAGCCCCTCAAAGAGGATATTGAGTCCAGGCTGGGTCATAGGGTGGTTCTGGAGAACGATGCCAACTGCTTCGCCCAGGCCGAAGCCCTCCTGGGGGCCGCCAGAGACTATTCCATCGTATTCGGGGTCATCATGGGCACCGGCGTCGGCGGAGGCATCTGCCTGGACGGACGCATCCACCGGGGTCTCCAGTACATCGCCGGAGAATGGGGTCACTCCCTTCTTCATCCTGGTGGGAACCCATGTTATTGCGGCAAGAAGGGGTGTGTGGAAACGTATCTCTCGGGACCTGCTCTGGAACGTCATTACATTCAGCTGACCGGTGAAGAGCTACCGTTAGAAAAGATCGTCGAACATCCTCCCAAAACGTGGAAGGAAGAATTCCTGGGCAATTTCGGCATGGCCCTTTCCAACGTCATTAACATCCTCGATCCGGATGTTGTCGTTCTGGGAGGTGGCGTCTCCAACATCGATTTTCTCTACCACGAAGGACCCAGATACGTGGCGAACTATTGCTTCAACAACCGCCTGGAAACACCCATCGTGAAGAACCAACTTGGGGATTCCGCAGGTGTGTTCGGTGCGGCCTGCCTGATGTGACCGTGTCAGTGGGCCCCGCCAAGGCGGGATCTCCGCTTCGCTCCGACAGTTGGCAGTAGGCAGGGGGAAAAGACAGTAGGCAGGGGCAGCGGGCAGTCAGCGGTGGCCAGGAAGATGATGAGGCTCATCAAACGTCCGCAGTCTAACGCATTACGAATTACGCATTACGAATTACGCATTACGAATTACGCATTACGGATTACGCGTTACGAATCACGAATGACCTTACTCTAACAGGAGTTTCCCCTCACACACCGCGGTAGACTCATGGAATATCAGACACCACGCACCCTGGTTCGGTGGTCCGTGGTCCACTCCATTCTTCTCATGGTGACCACTGTGGCAGCTGCCGCCTGGAATCGTCCATCGATTGTGGCTCTATCAGGAACGGGTTCCCTGCTGAGTTTGACCGCCCTTTACTGGAAACGGTGGACACCCGATGGAGTGTTTGGACAGGCCAATGTGATGACGCTTATCCGCCTGGCAGGGGTGGGGGTGCTGGTGACCATAGCCGGGTATGGTCCCACAGTCGCGATTCCCCCATTAGGGTTCCTTCTTCTGGCCGGCGACGGCGTTGACGGCTGGCTGGCAAGACGACAGAATCAGGCCTCTGTATTTGGTGAGTATTTTGATAAAGAAACGGACGCATTTCTTCTTCTTGTGGTATGCCTCTTGCTTACCACTCAAGGTCTGGTAGGGCCGTGGATCCTGGCCGGAGGCCTTCTCCGCTATCTGTTTGTGTTGACCGGTCGATCCATAAGGGGAAGAAGGCTCGCCGAAAGGAAAACGAGTCGGGGACGAATCATCTATATCGTGGTAACAGGACTCCTTCTTCTCTGCTTTCTCCCTTTGCCCTCCCTGCATTTACCCCTTGCCCTCATGGCCCTGACGTTGCTTATTTACTCCTTCGCAGGTGAGTTCTGGCAAATCATTTCGACCGGATAGACATCGGGTACTAGGGTTCCTCACGGTATCGCTGGCCCACGCCTTCCATGGTCTGGCCCTGTTGAACCTTGTTATCTTCCTTGAAGTACTTTTCCTGGGAGGGTTCCGGTTTGCCGTGGGCGGCCTCACCGTTTCGGCAACGCACCTTCGGAACCCATTCCTCCTGACTCTCGGTTTTGCCCTGCTGGCAAAGATTCTCCATCCCTCTTTCGCCCTGGGGAAGTCACCGCTGGGTAGGATCGGAAAATGGGTAGCACGCACATTTCAGAGGCTGAGAGTCCGTGACGCGACTCCCGTGGCGTTCTGGATAAGCCTGTTGTTTCTGAACAGTCTCCTGTTCCTGCCTTCCCTCCTGGTGGAAATGGACAGGAGTACCCTGATCCCTCTGCCGCCTCTTCATGGCGACCGGGGCTGGTACGATACGCTTCTATTCTTCGTTCGAAGGGAAAACAATGACCTCTTCCGGATCTCGGGTGAACTTCTGGCCATCGCCACTCTGGTGGTGATTGCCAGGAGAATCCGGATCAAAAGGTGGGCGGTACGCTTCGGTCTGGGCCTCTATCTCGTTCTTCTGGCATACCAGATTTACGAGTCCTTGTCCCTAAGAATATTCGGCGAGAGGCCCCTTTTCTACAGCGATCTGCTCCTGTTCAAGGATGCGGCTTATCTCGTGGTGGACCTCTGGTCATCACGCCTGATGGACACCGCGGTCCGGCTTGCGGTGTGGGGTGTTCTGACCGCGACGGCCATCGGTCTGGCATTCAGATTCGTGACCAACCGGCTTGAAAGGATACACCCGTCCTCCCCTGCGGCCATCTTGGGGATGTTCATCTGGCCCGTGGTCCTTTTTTCCTCCTTCTGGTACGATGCCCACGATTCCAGACCCACCGTCCGGTGGATCATCCCCAGAATCGTGGAAAACGTGGGCGACTCCGTTCAGGCTCCAAAAAGGTTCCAGACGTTCGAACAAGGCAGACCGCTACCGTATGCCGAATACTGGTCTGTCCGATTGAACCGGAAGCCGAATCTTTTTCTATTCCTCGTAGAATCTTATGGCAAAGTCCTGGCTGAGAACCCCCGGCTAAGAGGCAGCTACCAAAGCAAAATGGGGGAGGTCCAGGACCTGCTGACAGACAGCGGGTGGCATGTGGCCACCAATTTCAGCGCGGCTCCCATCAGTGGGGGAAAGTCATGGCTCAGCATGGGCACCGTTCTGGCGGGCATCGAGGTGAAAAATCAGGCCCTGTATTCCTTTCTGCTCCGATCCATGCCCGATTATCCCCATCTGGTTCGATTCATGAAATCCCAGGGCTACACGGCCGCCGTCCTCCAGCCCACCATGCGACCGAGACCGGGATTCCCGTTCGAGCGATACGAGTCCTTCTTTGATTACGACCTCTGGATTTACCAGAGGGATCTGGATTATGCCGGAGATTTCTACGGTTGGGGCATGATTCCAGACCAGTACAGCCTTAACCATGCCCACGAGAAGTTCATCCAATCCCTTCGTGAACCCTTCTTCCTGCTCTTCGAAACCGTGTCATCCCACTCCCCCTGGTACGATCTTCCCCCCTATGTTGATGACTGGAGACGTCTGGGCGAACCCGGTTTTCACACCCCTGAACACGCCCCCTTCGCCAGCCTGGATAACCACTGGCCGAGAACCTGGAAAAAGCTTTCTAACCACCTCAAGAAGCAGCTTGGCCTGAAGGATGTGTTTCGCCTGGAAGACTACCTGGCACATATGAATTACCAGATAGACGTTATCATCAACTACATCCTTGAGAAAGCACCCGAAAACAGTGTATTCATCATCCTGGGGGATCATCAACCTCCCATCATCACGGGCGGATCCCTAGATTTCGAAACTCCGGTACACGTTATCGCCCGGGATGAGCGTTTTATCCGGTCTCTTGCCAGATACGGTTTCCTCCCGGGGACCCTAAAAGAGCCTACCCTGGGCGGATCCATCCGGCATGAAGCCCTGTACTCCCTCCTGGTCCGGATCCTGGCCGAAAACTATGGGAAGGACAATGGCCCACCGTTGCCCACATATCGACCCCACGGTGTGTCCCTTTCCGTCCTCCGGCGGTGACCGCGATGCCCATGAAAACACGGCTGGGCCGCTTGACCACAACACCCGTCACCACTGCGGAAGAGGTCCGGGTCTTTTTCGATCGCTTCGCCCCGGATTATTCCGAACAACACGGTTCGCCCCAACGGATGTTGAGGTTCCGCCTCAAACTTATCAAGGAATGGGCCCATCCCGGCCTGGAAGACGTTGTCCTCGATCTGGGCTGCGGAACCGGGCACCATCTTATGGCACTCCATCCACATATCGGCCAGGGGATCGGCATCGATTTCTCCCGGGTCATGATCGAAATAGCAAAGGAGCGTCTGGAGTATTCAGGCGGAAACGGGAACCTTACTTTCCGGACGGACGACGCAAGAATCCTTTCCACCGTTCAGGATCGATCCGTAGACCTTGCCATGTGCATCGGCTCCCTGGAACATATGCTCGATCAGGATGCGGTGCTGAGGCATGCCTACCGGGTGCTGAAACCCGGCGGACGGTTCGTCTGCCTGACCCCGAATGGGAACTACATCTGGTACCGGCTTCTGGCCCCATGGCTGGGACTCGATACACGCCATCTTTCCACGGACAGGTTCCTGACGGAACCGGAATTCGGACGACTTCTCGCAGAAAGCGGATTTCAGTCCATTGACATGGGCCGTTGGTCCTTTGTTCCGCGAGGGGATCTTCATCCCCTGGTGGGATCCGTGCTGGTCCTTCTGGGAACGGCCGGCAGGTTATTGGGCATGAAGGATTTCCAGGGAGGGCTGATGGCCTCCGCCGTTAAGGGCGAACGTACCTAGCGCTCCATCGAGGATCGGGTATTGAGAAGCTTAATACCAAGCATACCCCGGTCCCTGCCTACTGCCCGTGCTGCTGCCGGTGCCAACTGCCAACTAATGATTTTTCCCCTTCTCTCCCACGAACAACTTGTACCTGGCTCTTCCCTCGTCATATAACCGCCGCAGGGCCATCCCTCCCCGGTAGGCCCTCACGACCTCCCGGATCCACCCAACAGGCACGGAGAATTGAACCACTTTCAACAATCCCTCAGCCAGGGAGAGAAACCGAGAGGAGGACCACCGGATGTCCCCCGTCAGGTCCGTCTCTTCCACCAGATTGAGACCGCTGGACCTGAAAGCCATCCGTACGTTCCCTTCGGACGGTACGTCGGTAAGATACCAGAATCCCTTGAGGCGGATCAAACTTGGACGGGCAACAGGATCCCCGTCATCCCTCAAAACGTCGTCCACCATCACCAGCCGGCCCCCCGGCTTCAGGACCCGGGAGAGAAGATCAACGGAATGGGGGAGGTCCTTGCTGTGAATGAGAGACTCGATGGCCACCACAGCATCATACCCCTCACCGAGAGGTTCATCGTAGCTCCGGCAGGAAAACCGAACGTATGAGGAGAGCCCCCGGCGCCTGGCTTCCCGGTTAGCCGCCTCCACCTCAGCCGGACTGAGGGTGATCCCATCATAGGTTCCCCCTCCCTTTTCGTGCCACCGGAATACGGTTCCTCCCAGGCCGCATCCCGCATCCAAGACCCGGGGATCACTGGGCAGATTGGCCGCTTCAAAGGTCAGATCATCGACGGAAGGACTCACCGTCTTATGCATGAGGAGGGATGTGGAACGGTTCCCTGGAGTCAGGCGGCTCTTCAGCCGGGTCCACCTGGACAACCGGCTGTACAACCGGGTGAGTTGAAGGCCGTCAGAATCAGCCTGGTCCATGGTTCAGAATGAATATCAACTGGTTGGCATACTTCAACGGGATGATCGATGAGGAAGGACGATCCACCCATCTCTTGATGAACCCCACCTTCTCAAGGGAAAGGAAAAGGAGCACCTTTCTGGTCCACCACCGGTCCCGTGTGACGGTGAGGATTTCAAAGCCTGCCCCCGTCAGAAGCCTGGTCCACGCCTCAAGAGGTTGAGCGTTCTCGTTACTCTTCTCATCGATACTATTCAAGGCGGTGAACACCCTGAACACCAGGGAGCGCGAGTTGGGAACCATGATGCAGAACCGGGCATCTTTCCTGGCCACGCGCCTCATTTCCCTCAGTCCCCGTTCCATGTCCACGAAGTGTTCCAGGGCGGCGGTGCAGGTAACGTAGTGGAAAAAATCGTCTTCAAAGTCCAGATGCTCCGCCCGGCCCACTTTGACAGTCGCACCAGGAATTACCTGCCGGGATAGTCTTACGGCTTCCTCGGACAGGTCCACACCGTAGGGATCCAGTCCCCTTCTGGCTGCTTCCTTCAACAGAAAACCCGTGCCGCAACCCACGTCCAACAGTCTCTTCCCTCTCCGGACCTCCAGGTAATCCAGAAACACAGGATAGGCTCGCTCTGACCGCATGCTTTCCAGTCCGTAATCGTCATACAGGTCATCAAACCATTCCCTGATCTCTCTCTGTGTAGGCATGCTCTAGCCTCCCACAGCCTCATAAGCCCCGGCCCTCAATACCCAGGAATGAAACTCCCTGCCCGTGGTCTCCCAGGAGGAAAATCTCTTGCTGGTTTCCCAGGCCTGTTTCCCCATGGCGGCTCGTCTGGACCGGTTCTTTACGAGCTCCCCGATGGCCTGGCCAAAAGAGGCCCAGTCACCGGGTGGGATCAGCCACACACCCTCTGACCCCATGACGGTTTCGGGAATTCCTCCCTCATCAAAGGCTACTGCCGGAAGCCCCCGGGCCATGGCCTCCATGAGAACCATACTGCACGATTCAAACTCCGAGGGGAGAACGAAAATATCGCTCCCGTCATAGACCTCAACAAGCTGCACCGGGGAAAGGGATCCGAGAAGGTGTACCCGGGAGGAAACGGAAGATTCGTCTACCCTGTTCCTGAACCGCTTGGAATACTCCCCGTCCAGAATCTCCGATCCCGCCACGTCCCATCTCCACGGCAGGTCTCCCATTTCCTCCAGTACTCCCATGAGACGGATCAGTCCCTTTCCGGGAAGGAAATTGGATACGGTGAGCAGACGGAGAGAAGGGGATTTCGAATGTGCCTTCGGCGGACTCCTGAACCTATGGTGGAGACCGGGTCTGATCACAGTCACGTCGCCAGGATTTACACCATGAGAGATGAGCACCGACCTGCTGAACCGGCTGGTGGTGATAAACCCGTCAAATGCCTGAAGGATCTCCCTTTCTGTCTGAATCTGTTTGGAGCCTCCGCTGGCCGGATTCAGGAGACGGAGGTAATGAACCACCATCCCCATCTTCGAGAAGGCTTTTCTGGCTCTGAGCATCCTGGAACTCCCCAGGTACCGGGCCACCAGGCTGTCCACCACCGCCACGGGATCCTGTCCCGAAAGGGTTTCCACGGGGATCCGGTCCCTATCTCCCCTGTCGATCACCCTCACGTCAATGTCGCCGGGGACCTTCCTGGAAAGATAGGTGATCACCTCCTGGTTGAAGATATTGCCCCCTGTGGGCACCGGCCGTACAGACGGAACGAAGAAGGTGAGCATCGGTTAGTCCACCGGTGCCGTGTAGCTTGCCCACGCCACGTGGGACTCATGGAGGGTAACAGCCAACCTCCCCTGGAAGAAGGATCGGATTCGGGCCGATAGGGTGTCGTGGATGTACTTCGCCAGGAATTCTGCCGTCGTCTTCTGGGATCGGAATGGATCCAGTTCGTCAAGGTTGTGATAATCCAGTTCCGACAGGACGTCCTTGAGTATCCGGTTGGCCTGTCCTATATCAATCACTCTGTTGTGGGTATCCAGCTCAGATCGACCGAACTCGGCATCCACGATGTAGGTGGCTCCGTGAAGGCGCTGGGCCTTCCCGAACGATTCAGCTTTCAAGGAGTGTGCGATAAGAATCTTGTCCCGAACGGTTACTGTATAGATAGTTCACCTCCTATCTTGTTGTACTAGTCCCCGTAGGTTACCAGGTATGACAGCTCCCGTACGGGTGAATCCCTAAGCGACTTGAATACCTCGGGCAGATCCTGAAAGGAAACCGAGCTGGTCAGGTGAGCATCGTACTCCGCATTCTCGAGACAGGAGAACACCAGGTCTTTCCGCCGGTCTCTGTCCCACAGGGAACGCTTCCTCGCGGATACGTGTGACACCTGGGAACTCGTGATCGTTTTTCGCCCGGCGTGGAACGTTCCTCCCAGGCCCAGGGACACCTTCCCGTCTCCATACCAGCTCAGGTCAACCACCGTCCCCTCAAATCCCAGCCGGTCTATTCCGGTCTGAAGACCGTCTCCCGTTCCGCTTGCATGGAAGACAAGATCGAATCCGTCCCCGGCCTCCAACGGATCCTCCGCCGCAAACCCCATCTTGCGGGCGAGTTCAACCTTTCGAGGATCCGCATCCACGACCGTCGGCTGGACACCCGGGATTCCGGAAACCAGACGGGCCACCAGGGAACCCACCGTTCCGAAACCTACTACGAGAACCCTGTCTCCCACGGATACGCCCGAATCCCACAGGGCGTTTACCGCAGTTTCCATAGTACTTGCCAGAGTGGCACGCTCAGGAGACACCGGCAAGGGTATCGGATGAACGTCCCTTTCCCTTACCCTGCACCGTGTCTGGTGGGGATGGAGAACATGAACCGTCTTCCCCACCCACTCGGGCGAACCTGCCACCACCTCTCCCACCAGGGAATAGCCATACTTGACAGGAAACGGGAATTCACCCCCCATGTAGGGACAGGCCATCTCCCCGTGAATCTCCCGGGGGACCCGTCCCCGGGCAACCAGGGATTCCGTACCAGGACTGACGGAAGAGAACAGGGTCCGGATCTCACACCACCCATCATCCAACGGTGGCAGTTCTTCTTCCCGAATGGAAGACTGCCCCGTACCGTCATGCCACAGGGCCCTGGCCTTGCTCACCACCCGGTTACCTTCCTGGGGATTCGGGAACACCCACGAACATGATCCCGTCCCCCACCGGCATGAAACGGGCAGCCCGAAAGCGGCGGGCTTCACCAACCGTATGAATAGGGGTCAAAGAAAAAGAGGGGATTCCCGAACCCAGAATCATGGGGGAAATATGGACCTGAACGATATCCACGGCATCTTCCTCCAGAAAACGGGAGGTGGTCGCCGATCCCCCCTCGATGTACACCGAAGATATACCTTTTTCATACAGGGATTTCAGGATTCTGAGGGGAGAGATGGCTCCATCCTTGGAGGCAAAGGTCAGGACAGAAGAGCCCCATGACCGGATCAGATCCTTTCCATCGCCTACGCTGGAGCCAAGGACGATAGGCCGCGGATGGGGTCCCTCAACCCTTCGCACCGTCAGGGCCGGTTTGTCTCGCTTCAGGGTTTTCGACCCAATCAGGATTCCCCGGCACAGGGCTCGCATCCGGTGGGCATGGGTTCTGTTATCTTCATGTCCGATCCATCTGGAATCCCCGGAATCGGTGGCGATGCGCCCATCCAGGGATTGGGCAAAATGACTCACGGCGACGGCCCGGTTCCACCGACGGGCATAGACGGGGAGAAAGCAGTAGGGAAGATAGGTGGTCAGCAGGTTTGCCACTTCTGTGGCGGTGTCCTCTCCCTGGATCTGTGCCACATCGATGAGATGGGTGATCCTGAAGAGGAGGAAGGCGTCCCAGGAGACATCCGGTTCAGAATCGAGGAACACCACAGCGGCGGACGCGTCCCCGGACTGGGATAGAACCTCATTGACTTTCACCTCGGGAGTTTTTCCCGGTCTAAGAGAACAAAACTCCACCGGACCGGTATGCCTCTCAAGGGTTTTCGCCAGCAGAAGGAGCACCTTCCACCACCTGTCGGTCAGTCCGGTAACCACACCGCCGGGGTAAGAAGACCTACCGGGTGCCGTCACCGTCCGGAGGCGATGAGGCTCGAAGGGTTGGGTGGTACTCCTCCAGATCGAGAAAATGCCCCAGACGGTCCCGCTTGGCCCGCAGGTACTGGTGATTCTCGAGGTTTGGATCAACCTCGATGGGGACGCGCTCCACCACTCCCACGGATGAACCGTCAAATTCCGACAGTTTCCGCGGATTGTTGGTGAGGAGCCGGACGGATTTCACCCCCAGATCCTTCAAGATAGCCAACGCCCCCTTGTAGTCCCTGTGATCCGGCCCGAATCCCAGCTCCAGGTTCGCCTCCACCGTGTCCATTCCCTGATCCTGAAGTTCATAGGCTCTCAATTTCTCCATCAGTCCGATACCCCGTCCTTCCTGTTTGAGGTAGATGAGGACTCCCAATCCTTCATCTTGAATGGCTTTCATGGCTTTCCGGAGCTGTTCCCCGCAATCGCATCGCATCGAACCGAACACATCCCCCGTGAGGCACTCGGAATGGATTCTGACCAGAACCGAGGCGGCGTTGCGAACCGAACCTTTCACCAGGGCCACGTGTTTCAGGCCTTGTTTCTCATCCTCATAGGCCAGGAGCTTGAACTCTCCCAGATGGGTGGGGAGCCTCGTGGTCGCACGTTTTTTCACCATCGCACCGTGTTCCCCCATGTCGTTGGCACTCTTCGCCGGGATTGGTATCCCGTGACGAAGTTGCTGAAAAGAAATGTAAGATGAACCCTGAGTTTGTGCAATGCCAAAGAAAATCAACCCTGCCATTCTCACGACGTTAAGTGTAAATTGGAACTCATGGTACCAGCTATCCAGGTAATGGACCTCAGGAAGACGTACCGCAGTGGGGATTCGAAAGAGAATACGGTGGCTCTACGCGGTATCGACATCACCATTGAACCCGGGGAATTCTACGGGCTCTTAGGACCCAACGGTGCGGGCAAAACCACCACCATCGGCATCATTACGGGCCTGGTCAAACTTGAGTCCGGATCGGTTTCCGTATTTGGAAAGGACATTGTTAAAGACTACCGGTTCACCCGGTCCCGGATCGGGGTTTCCCCCCAGGAATTCACGTCCGACTGGTTTTTCTCCATCGAGCGACTCCTGACCTTCCAGGCCGGCTACTACGGTATCCCCACCAGACAGGCCCGTCCCAGGATCGACGAGCTTCTCCACCAGTTCGGGCTGGAGGACAAACGGAACATGAAAATGCGCCAGCTGTCTGGCGGGATGAAACGGCGGTTCCAGATTACCAAAGCACTGGTGAACGATCCTGATATCCTCATTCTGGATGAACCCACTGCAGGGGTGGACGTAGAGCTTCGCCGGATGCTATGGGACTACCTCAGGACCCTGCACCAAGATGGCAAAACTATCCTGCTCACCACCCATTACATAGAGGAAGCAGAACTCCTGTGCCAACGGGCGGGCATCATCAACGATGGGAAGATCGTGGCAGAAGGGTCACCGTCGGAGTTGATCAAATCCCTGGGAAAAGAATGCATCGAAGTTCATCTCTCCGGGTGGGACCCCGGCTATGAAAAACACCTTCAGGAATTCACCTTCGCTTATACACCCGATTCGGGTGGGGGCCGGCTGGTATTCAGCGTGGAGAGTCCTGAGAAGGAACTATCAAAAATAGTAGAATCCCTCTCCTTCGATGGAATCCACATTCACGAGGTGAAAATCACCAAATCCACTCTCGAGGACGTGTTCATGGCCCTGACCGGACGAAGGATTGAGGAGACGTGAGTGTCGTAAGACGCCAACGTATTAAAGCCTCAAACACAAACTGGATTGGATTTCGCACCCTGGTCATCAGGGAAATCACCCGGTTTCTCGCCGTTTACCGGCAGACGGTGATACCGGGTCTTGTAACGTCCGCCCTGTACATCATCATTTTTGGGCTGACTCTCCAGCGTCGCATCTCAGCCATTGACGGGGTTCCCTACACGATCTACATCCTTCCGGGCCTGGTGATGATGAACGTGATCACCAACGCGTATTCAAATACCGCCTCCAGTATTCTTCAGATGAAATTGCTTCAACAGCTCCAGGATATCCTCATTACACCCTTAAGCAACACTGAACTGTCCTTATCCTTCATCATCGGTGGGGCGGTCCGCGGATTCATCAACGGTTTGCTGGTTCTGCTTCTGGGAATTCTCATCGTGGGCATGCCCGTAGAACACGTGGGGTACGTGTTCCTGTTTGTCGTTCTGGTCTCCTGGGCTTTTTCCAGCGCCGGCCTCATCCTGGGGATTATGGCCGAGAGCTGGGACAACATCGCCACCATGGTCAATTTCCTGATCATGCCGCTCATCTTCCTGGGTGGCGTGTTCTATTCCATCCAGATGCTTCCGGGATTCTGGCAAACCCTTTCGCTCCTCAATCCCATCTACCATGTGATCAACGGACTCCGGTATTCGGTTCTTGGAGTCGGTGATTCTCCCTTCTGGGTCTCGGTGGGGGCGGCCCTGGCCATGACGGCCCTGTTTACAGCCATCGGGGTTGCCATGTTTGCCAGGGGATACAAGATCAAGACATAGGAGAGATCCTCCGGTGGGAAACCCGGTCTTTCCGGTCAAAAGGTTCCGATTCTTGATCGGGATAATCATGTGCGTGACAGTTTCGGTCACCCTGGGCCGCTCCGCCGGAGACGAAGGACCCACCTGGACTCACTACGGCCGGGCGGGGCCCAACTCGACGACTGGGGAGCTCTGGGCTACTATCGCATCAAAAGGGTCCACAGGAACACGTTCTATGATCTGAGGATCCTGGGAGTCCTTATCCCGGAAAAAACCCTGGCCATCCTGCGCTATAAGAACAGCCGCAAGTTCGAATCCCTCCCCCGGTTCTACCAGTTCAGTGTGATATCCCTGAGGCACAGTTCCACCTCCGATCTGACCATACGTTACCACTACAATCAAGGGGTGGGCGCGTTCCTGTTCAATGTTCCCTCCACCCATATGACCACAGAAGCGGGATTCTCCTACGATATGTCGGACTACCTGAACAGCACCCGGAAGACATCCTACCTGAAAGGAGGGGTGTTCTGGGATATCGATTGGGGAGACACCCGGCTGGCCCTCGATCTGGAGTACTTTCAACAGATCAGTGAAATTGTGCCTGGCACCGATGAACTTACCCGGTACGAATTGTCTGCGGAAATCAATATCCCCATCGTTCGTACCGCCAGGGTAACGTTGGGGTATGAAGAGGAGTTTTACCGGTTCAGTGACCTGCGAAACGTCAGGTCCATCTATCTTGCTCTGGGGTTCAAGCACGCGCTACCCATCTCCCTGTAGCCCGGATAATCCCATGGTTGTGCCGTCTCATCCGCACAGTTAACTTTCCATGAGGCCCATGGTCAGACTTGCCTTATCCATGCTTTTCACGGGTTTCTTCCTTCCCCTGTCCAGCCAGAATGCCGACACGCCCATCACCGCAAAGAGGGAACGGTTACTGATCCTTCCCGCCAGCTGGCAAGCAACCGGTGAGCTTCAGTCGGTGGCTAACGAAGCCGTGGGCATCGTCAGCGATGTGGCTACCTCCTTGGGCCGGTTCGACGTGATTGACCGAACGGACCTGGAGGAGATCCTGCGAGAACAGGCTCTTCAGCTCACGGGGCTCATCGACGATTCCACGGTGGTTGAGGTGGGACACATCGCCTCTGCCCATGAGGCGGTCATTGTCGATGTTCTCAACTTTCACCAGCAGGGCGTCCCTCCGGAAGAAGATGAGAAAAACGAGGAAGAAGAAGACGAGGGAAGCCTCTTTGGCCGGGTAGTTCTGGCCCTGGTGAAGGGAATGGTTGACCGGGAGCATCCCCCCTCTGAGCAGCGGGAACAAGACCCCTATCCCCACAACATCCAGACTACCCTGTCTGTCCGGGTAAAACAGGTGGAGGTGGAAACGGGAAGAACACTCAACTCCTTCACTTCTACCTCGGTCCACACCGGAGGAACCCGGGGATATTCCCGGTCCAGGGTGATGGAAGAATTCAGACAGCGGGCGCTCACCGAAATCAAGGGGTTCTACCTCCTGACGTCCCAGGTTATCTCGGTGACCGGGGGTGAGGTGCTCCTGTTTCTCGGTTCCACTGTGGGCGTTCGTCCCGGCACCCTGTTTGAGATTGTCCAGCCGGATCGTGTGACGTCCTTCAGGGGCCGTGACATCGTCGTCCCCGGTCGCCGGGTCGGCGTGGTTGAGGTCCGGGAGTCCTCCACAGAAGCCAATCGGTCCGTCATCCTGAGAAACTGGCTCCCCGTTGAAGCAGGCCACAAAGCCTTGGAGTACACCCGTATGCCCCTCGCCTTTGAACTGCGCTATTTCCCTGCCGCTGATTCGCCGTTCGCCGGTCTTCAGGGAGGAGTGATCCTGCGGCCTTTCCATTTCAACTCCCTGGGCGGAGAGGTTCGCCTGGGGACCGTGACGGATACGTACGGTGACTCCGATTTCGTGATCGGAATGGGGGCCTCCGGCACCCGGAGATTGCTGCGGTTTCCCCGCCTGTCACTGGCGGGCTCGGTCAAACTCCATTTCGATTTCGCCCTGCGACCCGACGACGGCCATCAGACCGTCGTGACGGCTCTTTTTTCCGCCACCCCCCAGCTGGGCATGGAATTCCTTCTGTCAGAGGCCCGGGATCTGACCGTGGCCCTGGGATACAGACTGAGCACAAAGTCTTCCCACTGGACATATTCCGAGCAAACTGATGAAGGAAAACCCAGACAGGTGGACGCGTACTGGAAGGGACAGCCGCCCGAGGTG
>JBHIAI010000013.1:0-25264 GCA_046861655.1 Fidelibacterota bacterium
GCAGACTCCCTTGTTGTCGAATTCTATGTGAGTGGGACCCAATCCGGCGTCTATGTCCCGGGAGACATAGGTCTTATCGATGATTCTTACGCCGAATTCTTCCCCTGTGAACCGTTTTTCGGCGATGGCCTGTCTCACCTTTGTGTAATCGACCATCCTGACGATAGTCGTGGCTTTTCCCCCCACCACAGCGTATCTCCCTGTGGGCGATACATCCACACCGTGAGGGTTCAAAGGACACGGAACGGCATAGACTTCCACATCCCTCCATGAAATAACGGGCACGTCGGGCGCTTCCTTGGTCGTAATGTACTTGCCCTCCTTCACCGCCTGACGGATGCTCTCGATATTCCAGAAGAAAATGTAGTCCTCCGGTCTTTGGAACATCCCCACGACATTCGTGGATCTTTCTGTATTGTAAGCGGTGTTGACAAGCCACCCGTCCATCTCACCCCAGCCCACGCGAACCATGTCGAATTGCCAGGGACCCCACACCTGCCAGGCCGTTTTCATGGTGCCATCCTCTGCGATGTCAACTCCCGTAAGGCAGGAAGCATACGGACCCTTTATTTCATCGATGTCAATGTTGAGGTATTCCCGTATCTCCCTGGCGGGATACTGTTCCAGTTCGATGTTCGCTACGAGCAGGTCCGTGTTGGGACCCACGTGAGCGCCATGGATTCCCCCCTTCACGTTGGGTAGCCAGATGATCTCAGCCGTGCGAAAGGTGGAAAGATCTATCCGGGCCATCCGGGCGTAGGTCTTGTCGTTGATGAAGAGCCATCGGCCGTCGTAGACGCCGTCGGTCTTGCTGATGGCAGGATGGTGGGTATCGCCAGACTGTACCACCTCCCCGGTCCTGGGATTCGTTAACAGTTTCTTGACAAACGGGTTGGACAGGGTCCACCCTGTGGCCGCCGTCGGTTCAAACACGGGGATTTCCTGCAATAGCTTCATGGACGGGATGCTGTAAACGTAAAGCCCACCCTGCTGTCCCCCACTGGCGAAAACGTAGAATTCGTCGTTTTTCTGCCAGAACTGGTGGGGCATGGGATAGACTCTCTGGTATGGGTTCACTCCGGACTGTTTCTTCGGGCCACAACCGACAAAGAACAGGCCACTCAGTACCAATAGTCCGGCTGTTTTTGTCCACTTCATTTCTGCCTCCTTGTGATTCAATCCATAGACTGCTTCTCAAACAGCCTCAACAATCAATTTGCCCCGCATCTGGTAGTGGGCCAGACTGCAGAAAACCGTGCATTCGATGGCGAATTCTCCCGGAACGGTGGCTTTGAACGTAATCTCCTTTACCACATTCGACCGCAGGCCCGTGACCCAAATGTCGTAGGGGCCCAGAACGTGGAATCCGTGTCCGCTGAACTCTTTCAATCCCGTGATTTTCGGGAGGTCGCCGTCGTCGCCCCCTTTCAGGACAAGCTTCACGACCTGATTCTGTTTCACACGAATCACGTTCGGTTTGTACTCGGATGTGACCACATCGATAGTGATGGTGACGTCCGGGTTTCCCAGCGGGTTGGCGGGCTGCCTTGACGGTTCGGAAATCCTCGCGTACGGTCCTGACCATCGTTTCGTCCCGGGGACAAACTCTTCTGTTTGAGCCAGCCAGCCGTCCCGTGTACAGGAAATGATACCCAGAAGCAGAATCATCACCACGGTTCCTCGGGCCGCTTTCTCCATCATGCTATACACCCCCTTCCTGAAGCAAATGCTTGATGTCTTTGACGATTACCTCCTGCGGGTCCACCAATCCGATATACCGGTACCGGACGTTTTCATTCCTGTCTATCAGGGTCACCATGTAGCTGTGATAGACAAGATCCACACTTCTTTTTTCCTTCACGAAGACCCTGTATGCGTCCCAAACCTCTTGCAGTTCGGATTCGCTCCCCGTCAGGAAACGCCACTTCCCTCCAAATCCCCTGGTGTATGCCTTGATCCTCTCCGGAGTGTCCCTTCTCGGGTCGGTAGTGATGAATATCAACACCAGGTCTTTTTCCACAATATCATTGAACTCCCGCTGAATATGACGGAAGTGCTGAGTCAACAATCCGCAAACATCCGGACAGCTGGTATAGATGAATCCGATCAAAACAAGCTTCCCGTCAAAATCGCTTAGCTGGGTGACACCGTTGTCCATATCGGTGAGTGTGAAGTCGAAGGCCTTCCGGGGTTCCAAAAGTTCAATCCTTCTCACCACCTGTTTCCCGGCGACCTCGGGGTTTTCCAGGGCAGGATGTTCAAAGGTGAAAGTCTCGTTCTCACCTTCCCGGAATTGCTGCAGGGCCCTGAAGGCCAGAATGAGGACGATAACGACACCGATGACGATCAGGAGATTGAGCCGCGGTTTCATCCCTCGCACCTATTCAACAACAACTTCCCCTTTCATCAGCATATGGTGGTCGCTGCACCACACGGAACAATAGAAAGGAAATCTCCCCTGTACGTCCGGAGTAAACGTTACCCTTTCGACCTCTCCCGCTTTTACTTCCCTCACCATGATGTCGAAGGCGGGAAGATAGAAGCCGTGCGATACCACGTCAACGTTCCTGATGACGATTCTCACTTTCTCACCCCTGGTCACCTGGATGGTCTGGGGAAACCAATTGCCCTTGATGGGTTCGCGAGCGAGGAGTTCGACTGTGTCGGGACTCTCCCGGCTCGACTCATAAGCGAAAACTGCCCAGAGGGTTCCCAGGGAAACCAGGAGAACCAGAACGACGGCGGCAGTTTCCTGAGCACGCATAGGAACTAGGCTACAAACAGACGAACGAAGAAAATGTGGAGGCCCACGAGAAACGCGACCATGGGAATCCAACCCCTTTTTGCCTCCGCCACCGTGGCATACGTTTGCCTGGAAAACTTGAATCCGTAGTCAAGGGCAAACATCAATCCGACGATAACCAGGGACACCTGGAGGTAGGGCATTGCCCCGGTCAAAACGGGCGTCCACGGATACTTTGCCGTTCCAAACAGGTTCCAGCCCCACCCGAAAGGGTCGGATAGAATGTGGAGGAGATAGCTGCCATTGGGCAGGATAATACCGATGCTGAAGGCGCCCCATACCGCAAGGCCAACGGGAACAAGACAGTACGAGAAGTTGACGAATGCATCTTTGATCTTGACCTCCTGGTTCTTGCTCAGTTTTCTGGACAGGTACACGAACAGGAGAAATACTGCGGGGATGAAAAGAAAATCAACGAATGTAGCTTCCGCAAGATAGCTGATATATCCACCCAATGTGGTGGCTCTGACCATATCCTTGAATTCGCCAGCGGGACTCTGGAACGCTCTGAAGAAGACCAGGAAAATCCCGAGCATGGTCAACGCCTTGAAGGCTTCATCCAACCCCCGCCTTCGAAATTTTCTGTCGGTAGGTTTCCGCTCAGCGAGGAAGTCGGCACCGAACGGCCTCAGGTTCAACGCCATATTATCGTAAGGACACGTCTTGAAACACTCCATGCACATTCCGCAGTACGTATTGCGATTTATGTCGTAGGGCTGCTCCATCCAGGGGCAGCCGTACCCCTTTTCATTCCCCACGACACATGTTTTCGGCTTGTGCTCCTTGCAGATATCCGGATCTTTCACGCGAACTTCACAGAGGGAAAAATTCGAATAAAGACCCTGAAACCCGCTTACGGGGCACAGAAAAAGGCAGAAGGTCCGCTTTCCGTAGATGGCGGCCACGATCGTTGCTGCTCCGATGATGAAGGACAAAAGAAGAAAGGTGGCGAAGGGTCTCACTGTGAAGAAACCGGAAAACCAGGTTGCGACGAAAAAAAGGATAACCAGGGGCCAGAGATTCCTTACTTCGTTGGGCCATCTCTTATTGAGTCCCCATGACTTCTGGCGTCCCACCTTGATCAGTTTTCCTCGCTGCAGCCAGTCGCCGAAAAGGGGAAATGGACAGACCATACACCAAAGGCGTCCGATGACAGGAACCATAACAATCATGAGGAGAACCCACCAGAGAATCCAGACGATCATGATCCCGAAATTGTAGTTGCCTGCTGAGAGACCGCCCACGAAACCTGCCAGGAGAATGACGGCAAACACGAATAGATTGATGATGATCGGGACAAAGGGAAACCACCTGCTCTTGAGTAAGGCGCGAACGGGTCTGTACCGGGTAAGCTCGAATCTTAAGTTCAGCGGTATGAAGCCAAACAACCTGTCGGACCCAGCGGGATTGGGGTTCCCCCTTTTCCTGAACGACAGACCCAGGGAACCCAGACCGATGAATGCCACAAGGAAAACGCTGGCATAATACCTGGTGTTGGGCAGAACCTTCAAATATCCCACCATGTACGGGTGAAACTCCCCGCAAGTTTTTGAACAGCGGAACGTAAACTTCCCGGTCTTGTCAGCGTTGATAACGACTTCCCTGGTTTCGCCGGGATTGACGAAGAATTCTGTCCCGTAGCCATCGAGGAAGAATCCGTGGGTGACGTCCTGGCTGATGAGTTTTATGATGAGCCTGTCGCCCTTACTGGCGGTGATGACGCTCGGGGAATAGGCAAACCGTTTTGCCCTGAGTTCGATGTGCTTGTCCCTGGCGGTGGAGGGTTCCGGGGCGCTCAGCCCCAGGACAATCACCACTGCCCACAGAATCCTTCTCACGGTTTCTCCCAACTTAGTTTCCGTAGGATCGCGATAGATTTCCTGGAAAAACTTTCCATTCTTCCCCCATCCCAGAGGGCGAAGGCAACGTTGAGGCTTGTCCCCGGCTCGAACTCAAACTCCTCTCCCTGATTGCTATCAAGCCGTCTTTTGAACATAACCGACCATTTGCCGTCCCTGTAGTCCCCTTTCCCTTCCACATTCTGTCTTGCCATGGGAGTTTGGGTTCCGGGACCGTGAGCGGTTAGTTCACGGACGGGGTTCGTCGACGTGTTGCCTTTCAGGTACCGCTCCACATTCCTGTCCGCCAGCCATTGCCAGACATTCGCCTTGTCCCCATACCCCATCATCTGGGCGGTGGCCGGTGCCTCGGCAAGGGCAAACATTATGGCACAGGCATCGGGATTCACAGGAGGTCCAAGATCCTCGGTTTTGTCGTTGAACTCCAGGAGGAAAGCCACCTCTTTCCCGTTGTATGCCGCCCTGACCCAAATATCTTTTTCCTCGTTTCCGTAGGGTGACCTTGCCGATTGAGGATACAGGCGTATCTTCTCGGGTTCAATACCGTTCCAAAAGGGAGCATGGGGATCAAGATCGAATTCTTTGCCCACGTGAGCAACTGTGAGATTGTCCTTAGTTTCTATTTTCTCCCATTTCAGGTAAATCATGCGGTACAGGACAGCAAAGTAGACTCCCGCCAGGACAAGGGTGACCGCCAGGGTGTATGAAAGGGTCCTGTGGTGTCTTTTCATCTGTGACCTGTCAGCCCCCGCTGTCTGAGTCAACATCCAATTCTCCAGTGTGCATGGAGGCGATGTAATCGAGCTTGGTCTGGATTTCATCACTCAACTCCGTTACCGGAGTATCCCGTAGCATCTGAATGATGATTTTTTTTGCCGAACTCCACAGGGGGTGCAGTGGACACGGATTCTCGTCCTGACACCCGGGAAATCCAACGACACAGTAGTCGAGAAACGATTCACCATCCACGATCTTGGCCACCCGTAAAAGGGATATTTCCTCTGGAGGCTGGCTGAGGAGAAAGCCCCCCGCTTTCCCTTTCTGGGAGACGACTATGCCATGGCGGGCCAGTTGCTGAAGGATTTTCCCGAGGAAATGGTTTGGGATGTCCAGTGCCTCGGCAATATCTCTCTGCAATATGGGGGTGTCCGGCTGTTGAGCAGCCAGATAGATGACGGACTGAATCGCGTATTGACAGGCCTTGCTGAACAAAACAGACATAAGAAAAGTTTAAGTCAGACAATCAGACCCGATTGTCTGATTAATTATACAAAAAAATCCTGAACCATGGCAAGAAATTTTTTCTGTACCCTGTCAAGCGGAGAATTCTGTCATCAAAAAACCTGGGAAAAAGGAGACAAAAAGGCTCCTGTGGCCAGTGTACCGAATACGAGAGCGTGGGCCAATTCCGTAAACCCAAAACGTGTTACGTGTAAAGAATCCTTGTCCTGCCACCGGAAAACACCGGTGAATACCTTTAGCACGAAAGGTCCGTACGCTGCGACAAACAGCCAGGAGGTCCCCTGGACCAGGGTGATTCCCGACACAACGGCCAGGACGACAAGACTGTGAACGAGGGAAGGAAGACCGGGCCGGAATCTCCCCAGAACCGGGGGTCTGGTGGTGGAAGGCTGAACCCTGAGCTTCAGCTTTACGTAGTGTACACTTCCCGCAAAGTAAAGAAAATTGATGAGCCAAAGAAACCATCCCAGAGGATCCAGCGTCCCCTGAACGAAGACGTAAGTCAACGGACCGGCGGCGGTCAACCCGAACACACCCATCATCTCTCCCCGTGTGGACATATGTCTGCGGTGCAAGGTCATCCTTAGGTGCAGCCCGAAGGTTGCCCCCACCAGGATTCCCAGGAGAAATCCAATCCAGACGTGGTGAATGGCCAAGAGTATGACCACGGTTCCCGCCCCTGAGCCTCCCAGGATCAGGGTCCAGACCAGGGAAGAGGGATCCACGCTCCTCCTGGACCCCCAGGCCCGCACTACCTGTCCGGCGGGACGGTGGGACAGAAACACCAGGACATAGGCCCCTGCGAGGACAGGCGATGACCAGTTCCACGGCCGGGCCACCGCAAGAGCCATGAAGGTGGGTATCAGGAACATGGCCCAGGCGCCGTGCTGCCTGGGAACAGGAAAGGGCCCTAACCGGTATGCTATCGTTCCCACATTCTTTCCTCACCGCCATCTTTCATGTTCTGGTACCTGGCGGCGACGAAAAGAAAGTCGGACAATCGATTCACGTAGGAGAGGGTGACCTCGCTGATGGGCTCAGACTTGTTCAGAGTTACAAGATTCCGCTCCGCCCTCCGGCAGACGGATCTTGCGTGGTGAAGTTGGGCCGACACGGGGGATCCTCCCGGCAGAACAAATTCCTTCAAGGGGGGCAAAGATTCGTTCCAGCCGTCCAGGGTCCTTTCCAGCCAGTCCACGTCATCTTGGGATATCAGATGCATTTTCCGGTCCTTCACCGCCAGCTCTCCTCCCAGATTGAACAGGGTGTTTTGAACTCGCCGAAGGGGTTCGGTCAGATCTCCTGCAGCGCTGTGGGCCAGGGCAACCCCGATGGAGGAACTGATCTCATCCAGGGAACCAAGCACCCGGATCCGCGGCGAGTCTTTGTCTACCCGTTCCCCCCTGGCCAGAGAGGTCGTACCATCATCGCCGGTCCGGGTGTATACTTTGGTGATTCTCACAGAAAAACCTCCGCTGCTTTCATGGCTCCGGTCAGCAGCAAGCTGGGGTTCACGCCTAATCCGATGACAACCGCTGCCAGAACCGCCAGAAGGAAGGCCGTCTTGCGCAGGACGAATGTGGGCAAGGCAACCTCCTCTTCCTCCATATACATCTGAACGATGATGCGCACGTAATAGTATACGGAAATCAGGGTTGTTAGGACAGCAATGACCGTAAGCCAGATGTACCCCTGGTGTACCGCGGCTGAGAAAACCGCATACTTGGCCACAAACCCTGCCGTGGGGGGAAATCCCGCCAGTGAAATCATGAACAGGGCAAGACACGCGGCCAGCCACGGATGCCGGGAAGCCAGTCCCCTGTAGTCGTTCAAGTTCACCCCCCTTTCCCCCTTCTCTACCAGGGAAATCCCGGCGAAGGCACCGAAATTCATGGCACAATAGACAGCCAGATAGAAAAGAACTCCGGATACTCCCCCTTCGTCCAGGACCACCACGCCCATAAGAAGATATCCGGCATGGGCCACACTGGAAAAGGCCAGCATACGCTTCACGTTGGATTGCAAAAGGGCGCTCACGTTCCCCACGACCATGGTGAGAGCAGCGAGGACCCAGAGCAGATCCTGCCAGGCACCCACCCGGTCCGGGAAGGCTACCAGCAAGACCTTTATGAGAGTCCCGAAACCCGCTGCCTTGGGGGCGGTAGCCAGAAAGGCCGTTACAGTCGTCGGTGCCCCCTGGTACACATCCGGAGACCACATGTGAAAGGGCACCAGGGCAACCTTGAAGGCAAACCCGATGAGCACAAGCCCTATCCCCAGTGACAGAATCGTTCCCGACAGAATCTTTCCTGCAGAAAGAGCCGCCGCGATCTGGTCAAAGTTTGTGCTGCCTGTGGCTCCAAAGACCAGGGCGGCTCCGAATACAAAGAACCCGGTAGTGAAGGCTCCCAGAAGAAGATACTTAACGCCCCCTTCGTTGCTCGCAGCATCATGACGAAGGAATCCGATGAGGACGTACAGGGACAAGGACAGCAGTTCCAGGCCCAGAAAGACCATGACCAGGTCGTTGGCCCGGGTCATGAACATCATGCCCATGGTGGCAAACAGGGTGAGGGCGTAGTACTCACCCCTCAGTTCCCCCTCTTTTCGTTCCAGATACCTCTGGGCCACGAGCAGGGCGGCCGTCCCTACCCCAAGATAGAGCAGGTCGAAGAAGGCCGTATAGCTGCTCAACGAGAGCATCCCGCTGAAGAGAACCTGCTCCTGACCGAAGGTCCTGACCACGAAGTATGCGGCCCCTGCGTATCCGGCCAGACCCACAGGCAGCATGATCCGCCTCAAGGATCTTGACACCATCTCCAGGGTCAGAATGGCGAGGCAGGTCGCCAGAAGAACGATCTCTGGAAGAATCCCCCTGAAATCCGACGCCCCCGGGATAAAGATAACGTCCATCTTATCTCAATTGAACCTGGACAATGAAGAATACAGAATGGAGAGTGCAAAATGGAAGATGCAGAATGCAACGTGCAAAACTGTCCCCAGTTCTCCAGTACTCCATTACTCCATCTCTCCATTTTCCCCCGTCACAAGAAAAACACCCATGTGACCAGCACAAAAATGGGAATCAAAATGGGCAGAGAGTATTTCACCATGTACCCGAAGAAACTGGGCATGGGGATGTCCATTTCCCGGGCGATGGATCTCACCATAAAGTTTGGGGCGTTTCCCACATACGTATTCGCTCCCATGAATACGGCCCCGGCGGAAATGGCCAACAGAGTTCCCGCCAGGTCGGTCATGAGAAGGTTGGGGTCTCCCCCTGCCGTGTTGAAAAACACCAGGTAAGTGGGAGCGTTGTCAAGAAAGCTCGATAGAGCGCCCGTGGTCCAGAAATAGGTGGCATTTACGGGGTTTCCCTCGGGTGTGGACACCGCCCCGATGATGGCCCTGAGGGCACCGTGCTCTCCAGCCCTCAGGATGGCGATCGCTGGAATGATGGTGACGAAAATGCCGGCGAAGAGTTTTGCCACCTCCACGATGGGAAACCAGCTGAACTCGTTTCTTTCCCGAATCTCCCGGGCCGTCACCTTCCAGCTCACGTAGGCAAAAAACAGAAGGAGCACATCCCTCATCAAGTCCTGCAGATGGATCTCCACGTGGTAAACTTCGAAGGAAACCGGGGAATGCCACAATCCGCTCAACAACACAGAACCGATGGCACCCAGCAGGATCAACAGGTTTATGCCTCCCTCCATCCCTAGTTTCTCGGGGTTATCCCCGTTCTCCCCGGGGTCGGGCCTGTTCGTTTCCCGTCTGTAATAGTAGGTGTCGACAGCATAGAATACCACCCAGAGAATACCGATCACCAGGAGCATAGGTTCAAGCATGGCCCTGGTGGTCCAGAAAAAATCGATCCCGTTCAGAAACCCCAGGAAAAGGGGGGGATCGCCCAGGGGGGTCAGGGAACCGCCGATATTGGCAACCAGAAAGATGAAGAAAATCACAACATGAACATTCTTCTCCCGCCACCGGTTGGCACGGATGATGGGGCGTACAAGAAGCATGGCGGCGCCCGTGGTCCCCATCCAGCTGGCCAGAACCGTTCCCACCACCAGGATGGCAAGATTCAGAGGAGGAGTCCCCGTCAAGGATCCGGTGATTCTCACTCCTCCCGCGATCGTGAACAGGGCCAGAAGCAGGATGATGAAGGGGACGTACTCAAGGAGCCCCACGTCAACCAGTTCAAAAACCACCACATCCAAACCGTACTTGAGGCTCATGGGAACAATCAACACCGCTGCCCAAAAGGCCGCTACTTTGCCGTAGTGGCGATGCCAGAACCGGGGAGCCAGCAGGGGCAAGACGGCGATGGAAAGAAGTATGCAGAGAAAGGGAATCACCCAGGGAAGCCCCAGCACTGAACCGTCCATGTGAGGGATATCCACAGGATGCTCCATTCAATCGCCTCCCGGGACCGTCATCGTCCACACCGGATCATTCTCACCGGACCGGTCTACCGCCATCTCGACCTGACGGACCAGCCTGTCCACTGACGGTTCAATCTTCTCCAGAAAGGGCTTGGGATAAACACCGAGCCACACGATGGCCAGAACAAGGGGAATCACCGCCGCCCATTCCCTGGGGACCAGGTCCACCAGTTTGGCATTCTCCTCCCGGGTGACGGGTCCAAAAAACACCCGTTCCACAAGCCAAAGAAGGTAAACAGCGGCCAGGACCACCCCCAGGGTGGCCAGGACCACCGCCACCGGATGAACGGGAAAGGACCCCAGAAGAATGAGGAATTCTCCCACGAAGCCGTTCAGGCCCGGCAGTCCAAGGGAAGCCAGGGCCACCACGATAAAGAGGGCGCTGTAGGCAGGGATCACCTTTGCAAGGCCCCCGAAATCCTGGATCATCCGCGTGTGGCGTCGGTCATACAGCATGCCAACAAGGAGAAACAGGGCACCGGTAGAGAGACCGTGGTTAACCATCTGAATGATGCCCCCGGAAATGCTCTTGGAGGTGAGGGAAAAGATGCCCAGGACCACGAATCCCAGGTGACTCACGCTTGAGAAGGCCACCAAACGTTTTATGTCGGGTTGGATCATGGCCATGAGAGCACCGTAGATAATCCCAAACACAGAAAGAAAGATGATCACCGGTACCAGAGGGGGAATGGCAAGAGGAAAGAGGGGAACGCAGAACCTGACCAGACCGTACGCCCCCATTTTCAACAGGATCCCTGCCAGGATGATGGATCCCGCGGTGGGAGCATCGGAATGGGCATCGGGAAGCCAGGTGTGAAAGGGGAACAACGGCACCTTGATGGCAAAACTGAGGGCAAAAGCCAGAAAAAGCAGGGTCTGGACCTTGCGGGAGATCACAAGATCTTGAAGGGTCTCATAATCCAGGGTGGGAGAGCCAAACTGAGAGGTGGTGAGTGTATAGAGGTAGATGATCCCCACAAGCATCAGGAGGGACCCCAGCATGGTAAACAGGATGAACTTGACGGCTGAATATATCCTCCTGTCCGTTCCCCACACTCCGATGATAAGGGTCATGGGAATGAGCACGGCTTCCCAGAAGATGTAAAACAGGAATAGATTGATGGAGGAGAACACCCCAACCAGGGCCCCTTCCGTGATGAGAAGGGAAACCATGAATCCCTTAACTCCCCTGGTGATGCAATCCCATGAACACAGGACCGTAACCGGACCGAGGAACGTCGTGAGAAGGATGAGAAGCAAACTGATGCCGTCGACCCCCACCGAATAGTTGATCGCCCATTCCGGAATCCATGGAACCTGCTGGACAAACTGAAAGTCGCTGGTCGATTCAAACCGGACGGTCATGATGACACAAAGGCCGAGTTCAAGAACGGTAATGGCAACCGCAATCCACTTCGCCACGCTCCCGTGGCGGGAAGGGACGGCTGCGCACAACAGGGCCCCCGCCACAGGCAGGAGGATAAGCACCGTCAGACTGTGGTCGATTACCCAGGTCATCTCAGGAAAAGATAGAAGATCATCAGAACCACCCCTGCCAGAAAAACGACCGCATAGGTTTGAACGACTCCGGTTTGCACCCGCCGGAGTCTTCCTGACAGCGCTCCCATGAATTTCCCTGAACCGTTCACCAGTCCGTCAACGACCCGAATATCAAACGCCCTCCACACCCATTCGCTGGATCTTCGCACAGGTTGCACAAACAGGACGTCGTAAATCTCGTCCACGTAGTATTTCCTGGACACCAGGGTATGGAGCACCGTGAACCTGCCGGCGACTTTTCCAGGAAGGTCGGGACGTCTCTGGTAAAGAAAAAAGGCCAGTCCGATGCCTGCCGCAGCCGCCACGATAGAGAACATCATCACCATCCATTGGGGAGTCAGGGTCTCCCTTCCCAGGGCGATGACCAGCCCGGCTCCATCGGGGGCCGAATGGTGAACGAACTCACGAAACGGGTTGCCCAACCCCAGGAATTCAGGGAGGCCCACGTACCCCCCGAATACCGCCAGAAGGGCAAGAGTGATCAGAGGGGCGGTCATGACCGGACGGGCGTCGCGGGGCGCAGTCTCCCGGTCCCAGCGGGCCTGACCATGGAAGGTCAGGAACAACAAACGGAACATGTACAGGGCGGTAAGGACAGCTGTTGCCAATCCCAGGAGGTACAGGAATCTCCCGGTCCCTTGCCAGGCGTAGAGACTCCACAGGATTTCATCCTTTGAGAAGAATCCGGACAGGAGTGGAACACCGGAAATGGCCCCTACACCTGCCAGCATGGACAGGTATGTTCGGGGCATGGAAGACTTGAGGTCGCCCATTTTCCTCATGTCCTGGTGTCCTCCCAGGGCATGAATGACCGAGCCTGCCCCGAGAAACAAGGTGGCCTTGAAGAAGGCGTGGGTCACCAGGTGAAACAGTCCCGCCGCGTAGGCTCCCATCCCCACGGCGGTGATCATGGTTCCTAACTGGCTTATGGTGGAATAAGCCAGCACTTTCTTGATATCATTTTCCGTCACTGCCATAGTAGCCGCGAGAAAGGCCGTGACCGTCCCCACGATGGTGATCACCGCGACGGTGACGGCCGAAGCGGAAAAAAGAACACCCAGCCGTGCGATCAGATAGACACCGCCCGTCACCATGGTGGCGGCATGGATCAGGGCACTCACGGGCGTGGGACCGGCCATGGCGTCGGGGAGCCAGACATACAGGGGGATCTGGGCCGATTTTCCTACCGCACCCAGGAACAGCAAAAGGCCCATGGCAGTGACGATCTGGGGTCGCAGCAGGGCGATCCTTTCCGGGACGAGGATTTCTGAGAATTCAAGGGATCCAAACCGGGAGAATATGAGAAACATGGCCAGAAGGAATCCCGCGTCCCCCACGCGGTTTACGATGAACGCTTTCTTTCCCGCCGCTGCCTTTTCCCGGTCCTCGAACCAGTGACCGATCAGCAGGTATGAGCAGAGGCCGACCCCTTCCCATCCTACGAACAGGAGGACCAGATTGTCTGCCATCACCAGGGTCAGCATCATGAAAGTGAACAGGTTCAGAAACGCGAAATACCGCTGAAAGCCCCGGTCCCCTTTCATGTAGCCCATAGAGTAGACATGAATCAGGCATCCCACCCCCGTCACCACCAGGACCATGATCAGCGAAACCGAATCGAGAAGGTAGGAGACGGAGATCTGGAGGTCTCCTACCCACAGCCAGGTGAAAAGCGATTGACGAAGAGGTTCGTGGGTGTTCAGGACGCTTCCGAATAGAATCGTTCCCAGCACAAAGCTCAACCCCACGGAAACGGACCCAATCAAGCCCGAGGCTTTCTCGCTCAATCTCTTTCCCAAGAGTCCATTGAGCAGAAAGCCCGCCAGGGGAAATCCCGGGATCAGCCAGATCACAGAATCCATGTCAATCCTTCAACAGGCTAATTTCATCTATGGTGATGGTGCGCCGGTTGCGGAACAGGGCCACGATGATACCGAGACCTACCGCTACCTCGGCAGCCGCCAGAGTCATCACGAGAAACACGAACACCTGGCCGCTGACGCTGTCGTAATACCGGGAGAAGGCCACCAGGGCCAGGTTGGCGGCATTGAGCATCAGTTCGATGGACATGAAGATGACAATAGCGTTCCTGCGAAACAGCACTCCCAGGACGCCGATGGAAAACAGCAAACCGCTCAAGGCGATGACCTGTTCCAGAGGGACGGTCATGAAACCTTCCTTTTTGCCAGATACACGGTTCCGATGAGAGCCACCAAAAGAAGCAGGGAAGCGACTTCAAACGGGAAGAGGTAGGTGGAAAACAGGACTTCCCCCACCGCGGTCACACTTCCGGACGTGATGGATTCCCCGGGGGAATGAGGGATATCCATCCCCTGGATGAGGAATATGGTAACGCCGGAAAAGAAAAGGAGAATAAGAAAAAGAGAAAAGACCCTTTGAACGGTGATCAGCTTTGGAACGGCTTCCTCCCTGCCCACATTGAGCAACATGATAACGAACAGGAAAAGGACCATGATGGCCCCGGCGTAGATGAGGATTTCCAGTACGGCCAGGAAATAGGCCTCCAGAAGTAGGTACAGAACGGAAAGGGAGAAAAAGGTACCCACCAGAAAGATAGCGCTGTGGACGGGATTCTTGTTGAGAACGACCAGGAGTGCGCACACAAGGGTGACAACCGAGGCGATGTTGAACAGAAGGTCAGGCGACATACGCGATCCAGGCGTGGGATATCTTAATCGTTTTCAGAGACTCCCTCCGGCACCTTCCCCGATGGTGTTTTGTAGTAGTTTTCCCCCTTGGTCAGTTCATAGACCGCCAGCAATCCTTCCTTGTCAATCCAGAGGCCTTCCCGGGTATGGTGAGAGAAGTCGTAGATTTCGGTCAATTCGATGGCTTCCTCGGGGCAGGCGATTTCACAGAATCCGCAGAAGATACACCGCAACAGATCAATATCGAAACGAACGGGATACCTCTCCTTTCCCTCCTCCCAGGGAGAGGGACCGGGCACGATATGGATACAGTGGGCCGGACAAGCGGCCGCGCACATGTCACAGGCCACGCACCGAATGCGCCCGTCCTCATACTTGTTCAGACGATGGAGGCCTCTGTACCCTTCCGGGGGTACGTGCTTTTCCTCAGGGTATTGGACAGTGACAGATCTTCTGACCAGGTGCTTGAAGGTGACCACGAGGCCTCTGAAAAGGGCGGGCAGGTACAGCTTGTCCCAGAAGGATGGTTCGTAGGATTTGACGATCGTCCCCATGGTTTTAGGAGCGCAGGACCAGATAGCCGCCGGTGACCAGAATGTTAACCAGAGCCAGGGGAAGCATCACTTTCCATCCCAGTCTCATGAGTTGATCATACCGGAACCTTGGGAAGGTCCACCTGACCCACACGTAAAGAAAAAGGAATAGGCCCACTTTTGCCACAAAACCCAGGGCGGAAAGCAGTCCACCCAGATTGCCCAGAGTGGCCTCGTTCACAAATGGGATATCCCATCCTCCGAAGAACAGGGTAACCATGAGCGCAGATGCGGTTATCATGTTGGCGTATTCGGAAAGCATGAACATGGCGAATTTCATGCTGCTGTATTCGGTGTGGTATCCCCCGACCAGTTCCTGTTCTGCCTCGGTGAGGTCAAAGGGGAGACGGTTCGTTTCCGCGTAGGTGGCGATGAGGAATATGACGAACGCCAGCGGCTGCTTGAACACATTCCAGGAAAGCAGTCCACCCTGCTGCGCGGAAACCATGTCATTGAGTCTCAAAGATCCCGCCAGGAGAACCACACTGACCACCGCCAGACCCAGGGCCAGTTCATAACTTATCATTTGGGCGGCAGACCTGAGTCCACCCAGAAGGGGATACTTGCTATTCGAGGCCCATCCCGCCAGGACAATGCCGTAGACCCCCACACTGGTGAGAGCCAGAACATAGAGTATGCCCACGTTAACGTCTGCCACCTGCAGAGGAATATCTCTCCCGAAAAGATGGATGGGACTGCCAAAGGGGATCACCGCGAAAGTCATGAGCGCAGGGACAAGGAGGATGACCGGGGCCAGGAGGTAGACGGGCCTATCCACACCGGCCGGGATGATGTCTTCCTTCATCATGAACTTTACTCCATCGGCCAGGGGCTGAAGGATTCCCCCGGGCCCCACCCGGTTGGGCCCCAGGCGGTCCTGAATGAACGCCGACACCCGTCTTTCGATATAGGTCATGGCCATGACGGCAAACAATACAGCAGCCAGGACCGCCACCACTTTGACACAGATGATGATAAACAGAAGAAGATCCACTATGCCTCGCCGGCTTCCTCGTTCGTGGGCAGTCCCTGATCGCCGATCCGGAACAGGGACACACCCTTGTATGCGGGGAAAGCTTCGCCCATTGCCCGGAGGATCTCGCCCAGATCAGTGAAGTCATACTGCCGCTTTCCTACCGTGTTCATCACCTCCATAAGGATCTCCCAGTCAGCCCGGACCTTTCCCTCTGGCCGCAGGGACGGACGCAGCCACTGGATCCTCCCCCGGTCATTGGTCATCGTCCCTTCCCTTTCAAAGGGGGCGGGGCCGGGAAGGATCACATGGGCCAACCGGGCTATGGGCGTCATGGCATACGTCTGAACCACAAGAAAATCAAGATTCCCGAGTACCTCCGTCCAGGAGTCATCAGGCTCCCTGTCCACGCCGTCATCAAGAAGATACATGAGTTTTGTCTTGGTCTTCTTCACCGCGGCCAGAAAATCTCCATCCAGTCCGGAAGAGAGGTCCAGAACTCCCTGGCGATTGGGAGATCGGTCCCCGCTGATCCTGAAGCCGGAGGGGAAGAGGATGTCTTCCTGTTCCCCGAATGGAGAAAGCATGCCAAGGATGCCCCGTCCCTTCAAAACCGTATGGATGAACTGCCCCAGAAGAAAGTTTGCTTCATTGGTATGAAAAGGAGAGACCACGCCTGCCACCCTGGGCTTTTCACCATTCTTTCCCCGGGTGAAGCGATGAAAGATCTCCTTTAGCCCCCCCTCCCAGCCGATCTCCTGGAACCGTTCGTCGGACCGGATCAGAGGAGACCTGACCCGTTCAATCCCCTCATAGCGGTGGAATCCGTACCGGCCGATATCACACATGTAAAAGCCGTTAACATCATGATTCTCCCTGGGACTGATCCGAAACACTTGCTTTCCGTCATGGAACACGTGAATGTTGCAGCCCACACTGCAATCGGTGCAGACCGACGACTGTCTGGTCAGATTCCACAGGCGGTTCTTGTGAACATAGTCCGTACTCAAGAGGGCACCCACGGGACAGATATCGGCCACATTGCCCGCCAGAAGATTGTCCAGCGGCTTCCCTTCCAAAACGGAAATCTTGGTGTCGTATCCCCTCGATTCCACGAAGAGTTCCCCCGTTCCCGTGATCTCCCGGGTAAACCGCACACACCGGGTGCACATGATGCAGCGGTTGTGGTTGAGGACAATAGAGGAACCCAGGTTTTCGTTGGGTCTGACCCTCTTCACCTCCTGGAACCGGCTGTGGGATCGACCAAACCTGAAGGAGTAATCCTGAAGGTAGCACTCTCCTGCCTGATCACATACCGGACAGTCCAGGGGATGGTTGATGAGAAGAAACTCCAGGATGTTCTCCCTCTCCTTTTTCACCGTATCGGTCTGGGTGAGCATCACCATATCGTATTTCCCGTCGATTCTGTTCTCCTCGGGAACTTCGTGGACAGGGGTGGAACACGAGGTCTGAAGGCGGGACATCCCCTCAATTTCAACCAGGCACATCCGGCAGCTTCCAACGATTTCCAGGGTTGGGTGGTAGCAATAATGAGGAATGTCGATTCCCGCCCCTCTGGCCGCCTCCAGGGCCATGGTCCCGGATTCAACTTCCACTTCTTTATCATCTATCTTTACCCAGGGCATGGCGCGCTACCGGTCAGAGACCGTATTGGCAGCCTCCTCTTTCTCAGGCAGGTAGGAAACAAATTCTTCTTTGAACTTTTCCACCAGGGTGCGGATCGGCCAGGACACCGCCTCGCCGAAGGGACAGATGGTCTTCCCCAGATTTCCCTGGGAAAGGTCGCTGAGCCCTCCGATGTTTACCGTCAGGTCCAGAATAAGGGCAAGATCGTCACGCCTGCCAGCCCCGTTCACCAGCCGGGTTAATACCTGAACCAGCCACCCCGTTCCTTCCCGGCACGGAGTGCACTGGCCGCACGACTCATGGGCGTAAAAGCGGGCCAGGTTCAGGGCGACCTGCACCATGTCCGCCGTTTCGTCCATCACAATGATGCCCGCGGATCCCAGCATGGTATTCCGCTCAGCCATGGACTCGAAATCCATGGTCAGACCTTCGATCTCTTGAGCGGCGAGAACCGCGGATGACGATCCACCGGGAAGGACAGCCTTCAGACGTTTGTTGTCCTTGATTCCCTTTCCGTGATCGTAAATGAGTTCCTCCAGAGACACACCCATGGGCAGTTCGTACACTCCTGGCCGGTTGACCCGTCCCGAGAGACAGAAGAGCTTGGGTCCCGGACCCTTTTCGGGTCCGATGGACCTGAACCAACCGGCTCCCCGTTCAATGATGTGGGGTACGCAGGCCAACGTTTCCACATTGTTCACGATGGTCGGACTCTCAAGATACCCCTTGATGGCGGGAAAAGGCGGTTTGATCCTCGGCCAGGTCCTCTTGCCCTCCAGGGATTCAAGAAGGGCGGTTTCCTCGCCAGCGATGTAGGCACCGGCACCCCGGTGCACGATCACATCCAGATCATAACCCGACCCCAGAATATCCTTCCCCAGAAGATTGGCTCCGCTTGCTTCTTCGATGGCTGCGTTGAGTATCCCGTACTCATCATAGAATTCTCCCCGTATGTAGATGATGGCAGTGTGAGACCGGATGGCGTAAGAAGCAATGATGGTCCCCTCCAGAACCATATGAGGAACCTCTTTCATGAGAAGCCGGTCCTTGAACGTTCCCGGTTCACTTTCGTCAGCATTGTTGATGAGATAGGTGGGCTTTCCCGAATCCCTTGGAATAAACCCCCACTTCGCTCCCGCAGGGAATCCGGCTCCTCCCCGGCCCCTGAGATTCGAGGCTTTCACCTCCTCGATCACCTCATCCGGTGTCATGGTCTTAAGGACTCTTTCCAGGGCCGAGTATCCTCCTGTCTTCTTGTATCCCTCAAGGGTACGGGAATCCTCCCTGTGAATGTTACGGGTCAGAACGGGTTCAAAGGGAGTCATAAGAGGGAACCCAGCAGAGAGTCGAACTCTTCCAGAGTCAGGCTTTCGTGATAGTCGTTATTGACCTGTACCACGGGCGCCGTGCCGCAGGAACCCAGGCATTCCACCTTCCGGAGGGTAATCTTGCCATCAGACGTGGTTTCCCCTGGCCGTATTCCCAGCTTCATGCAGGCATGATCAACCAGGGCATCGGCACCGTTGAGGCTGCAGGAAAGTGTCTGGCAGATTTGAACCCTGGCCCTCCCCTGCGGTTCCCGATGAAACAGGGTATAGAAAGATACCACGTCTATGATCTCGGCCGGATGACATCCCACGATTCCGGCCACCGCTTCCACAACACCCCTGGAGATGTATCCCAGCTGATCCTGGGCCAGATGAAGGAGCGGGAGAGTGGCGGACCGCCGGTCCGGATAGAGGGATACCATCCGCTCCACCCTGGAGGGGTTTTCAAACTCGAACCGACCGTCGTCGCCGGATGACGCTGTCACCGGTCCAGTTCTCCTGCGATGATATTGAAACTGCCGAGAATAGCCACGGCGTCAGAAAGCATATGCCCTTCCAGGAGTTTGGAGAAAACAGAGTAATTGATGAAGGAAGGTGGACGGGTTCGCACTCGATACGGTGTCCGCCCCCCATCGCTGACGATGTAGAACCCCAGCTCCCCGTTGGGGGATTCTGTGGGCACGTAGGCCTCCCCCACCGGAGGTTCCATCCCCCGGTTGGGCATGGTGATTTCAAAGTGGTAAATGAGGCCCTCGATGGAATTGTACACCTCATCTTTGGGGGGAAGGACCAGGCCGGAGTCGCTGTCGATGTTTACCTCTCCGGGAGGGAGCCTGTCGACTGCCTGCCTGCAGATTCTCGCGCTCTGACGAATTTCCTCCATCCTCACCAGATACCGGTCGAAAACGTCCCCGTTCAGAGCCGTGACAACATCAAAATCGAAATCCTCATACTTTGAATACGGCTCTTTCACCCTGAGATCCCAGTCAACTCCGGAAGCTCTGGCCATGGGACCGGAGAGACCGTAGGAGAGGGCATCTTCCTTAGAAATGACCCCAACTCCTTTGGTCCGGTGATGCCATATCCTGTTCTTGTTGAGAAGGGTTTCGATGTCGTCCACCACGTCACCCACATCCTCCAGGACTTTGAGCACGGCTGCTTCGTATCCCTCCGGGAGATCCCGCATCAGCCCCCCGACCCGGGTGTACGCCGTGGTCATACGGGTTCCCGTGGCCATCTCGAAGAGGTCGTAGATCTCTTCCCTCAAACGGAATGCATACAGAAAAACGGTCATGGCCCCCAGATCCACCGCCTGCATTCCCACCGATATGAAGTGATCCGCTATCCTGCTGAGTTCACACATCAGCACTCGAATGACCTGGGCCCTGTGGGGGACTTCCACACCCATGAGCTTTTCGGCGGACAGGGCGTACGCCACATTGTTGCAGAGGGGAGAAACGTAATTCATTCGATCGGTGATGGTGATGTACTGGTTGTAATCGAGATGTTCTCCCAGTTTTTCGAATCCCGAATGAAGAAATCCGATCTCGGGCGTGGCCTTCACCACGGTTTCCCCGTCCAGCTCCATGATTATCCTCAAGGTCCCGTGGGTCGAGGGGTGGGACGGCCCGAAATTCAGGACCATCTGTTCCGTGTCCAGAGACCTGGAAATTCGATCCACCGTCATGACGATTCGTTCCCCGGGGACCGGGTTTCCGGGTACCGCTGAATCACGGGGAAGGCTTTCCTTTCTCCTCGACCCTCCCGGGGATAGTCCTTGCGAAGAGGGTGCCCCTGATAGTCATCCGGATTGAGTATCCGCTTGAGATCGGGGTGTCCTTCGAAAACAATCCCAAACAAATCGTACACTTCCCGTTCCTGCCAGTCAGCTGTTTTCCACAGCGACTCCACCGATGGGAGCGAGGGATTTCCCTCCGGGACATAGGCTTTGACTACCAGGCGCTGGACAGTCTCCATGCTCAGCAGGTGGTACACCACCGCGAACCGGTCAAATCCTCCCAGAGTCAGGTGATCCACTGCGGTGAGATCAGCAAGAAAATTGAAGCCCTTCTCCTTGAGGGTCCTGAGGATATTCAGGGCATGGGATCCCCGTATGTGGAGGGCGGTCTCCCCGGCAAATTCCGTCACATCAAGGATAGAATCGCCAAACCGCTCTTTGATACGGGAAACCGTGTCAGACTGGGACATTTAGGTGGCGGGAGCGTGGAAGTAGGAGTGCAGGGTTCGAACAGAATCGAATCTACAAGCCAAAAGATGAGGCGATTTCAAGGCGCGACCCCCTTTTGGATGGACCGCTGCAGTTTCAGCAGGCCGTCCAGGACACCTTCCGGCCGGGGGGGACACCCGGGGACATACATATCCACGGGGATGAATTGATCCACCCCCTGAATCACGCTGTAGGTATCGAACACACCCCCGCTGGAAGCACAAGCGCCCATGGATATCACCCATTTGGGTTCAGGCATCTGCTCATAGATCCGGGTGAGTACAGGCATCAGTTTAATGGTGATTCTGCCCGCCACGATGAGAAGATCGGATTGGCGGGGCGAGAACCGAATGGCCTCGGCACCGAACCGGGCAATGTCAGATCGGGCCGCCAGCAATGCCATGAGCTCGATCCCGCAGCAGGCCGTGCCGAAGGGCATGGGCCACAGGGAATTCTTTCTGCTCCAGCGGATAGCCCCTTTCAGGGTGGTGGTCAAAACGTTGGATTTGATGTCGCCTGTCACTCCCATTCCAGCGCCCCCTTCCTCCAGGCAAACACGTACCCGAAGATGAGGATGGCAAGAAAAACTACCATTTCATAGAAAATGAACGGGCCTGTGGAAAGGAATCTCTTGAACACCACAGCCCAGGGATACAGAAAAATGATTTCAATATCGAAAATGATAAACATGAGAGCCACGATGAAATACTTGACGGAAAAACGAAGCCGGGCTTCCCCCAGGGGATCCACCCCCGACTCATAGGGCATGAGCTTGACCGGGGTCCGGGCCCTGGGACCTACGACGTGGGTCAGACCTAGGATGCCCAGGGCAATGGAGGAGGCCAGAACAAGGAGAACCAGTATGGGTACGTAACTTTCCAGCATGATTCAGCAGTTTGATCGCCCTCTTCCAACCCCAATGGATCCGGTTTTCCCTTGGACGGCCTTACCAGGTCGGAGGAATTTAAAGTCCGGCTACAAAGAACAGCAAGGAATTATGGACCCAGTCCGCGATGGGGGACCAGTAAACGCCAAAGACGAGGGTGGGCAGGCCCAGGAATATGAGGAGGGTTACGGACATTCTTGATGGAAGATGGAACTCCGCTTGCGGTTCACCTTCAAGAAACATCACCTTAAGAACTCGAACGTAATAGTACAGGGAAACGACACTGTTCAAGACCCCCAGAACGGCCAGCCAGTAAAACTGGGGGCCCGCCTGAATGAGAGCGGAAAACAGATAGAATTTTCCGATAAAACCCGCCGTGGGGGGAATGCCGGTAAGAGAAAACATGAATATGGCCATCAGAATACCCAGAAACGGTGCCTTGAAGCCCAGTCCGCTGTACTCGTCGATGACTTCAGTACCGAACCGGTTCGATACGAGAATGGCCACGAAAAAAGCACCCAGCTGCATAAACAGGTAGACGATGATGTAGAAAATCATGGCGTGGATACCGTCCTGGGAAAGGACCGGGATGCCCATGAGAATGTACCCGGCGTGGGCAATGCTGGAGTAAGCCAGCATCCTCTTGATATTGGACTGCTGAATGGCCACAAGATTCCCCAGGGTCATGGTGACGGCCGAGATGACCGCCAGAATGTGCTGCCAGGGAATTCCCTCCATCGTTTCCCACACGGCGGCGTTCAGGGCTTGTTCCCCGCCGAAAAGGGAGTTGAAAAACCGGATCAAAAGGGCAAACCCCGCCGCTTTGGGGGCCACGGAAAGATAGGCTGTGACGGGAGTGGGGGATCCCTCATACACGTCGGGAGTCCAGAAATGAAAAGGAACCACCGACACCTTGTAGCCGAACCCGGCCATGATGAACACCGTAGCTATAGTGAGAGTGAGATTGGCCTGGCCGTGAAGTTCCTGGATGGCCTGCCCGATTTCAAACAGTTTGGTGGTACCCGTTAGTCCAAAAAGGAGGCTCAACCCGTACAACATGATTCCAGAGGAAAACGCACCGTAGATCACGTATTTCAGGGAGGCTTCACTGGACCGGATCTGTGTCTTGAGATAGCCGGCCAGTATGAACGAAACGATGCTTACCACCTCTATGGAGAGGTAAACCATGATGAGGTCCACACTGGTGGCCATCAACGACATTCCGAGAACCATGGCAGCCAGAAGGACAAAGTACTCGCCCGTCCGCGTACCTTTCAATTCATCGGTATGAAGGGACATCAGCACGGTGACCACCGTGGCGAGAATGAACACGAATTTGAAGATACGGGCGAATGGATCGAGGACCAGGGACATCAGAAAAAGACTCGTGACTTCCCCGGACGGGGTCAACCAGAGGGCCACCAGGGAAAGACCCAGGCCTCCCAACACCCAGATACCCACCCGGTGAGAACGTTCCTTCGAATACAGAAGGTCGGCCACGATGGACACAATCACAGTAGCGACGAGAATCAGCTCCGGCACGAACAACCTGAGGCTTTGGAAATTGTCCATGGGGCTTAGGAGTAGAGGATTCTACCCTCCACTCCTACTGCAGCGCCAGCAGGGAACTGGTCTGAACGATTTCGATCAAATGGGCCATGGTTGACTTCATGACATCGAGAACGGGAGCCGGATAGATACCCAGTAGCACCACCAGGATGGCCAGGGGAACCAGGGTGAACAGTTCCCTTCCGTTGATTTCAGGAAGATCGGCGTATTTTTCGTTGAGTCTTCCCAGGAAGATTCTTTGGTAGGACCACAGGAAATAGGAGGCGTTGAGCAGAATCCCAAGGGTAGAAACGATGACCACGGTCCTGTACACCGGAAACGCTCCGATAAAACACATGGCTTCACTGATGAACCCCGACAGGCCCGGCAGGCCCAGTCCAGCAAACCAGGCAAGGGCAACCACCCCGGCGTACACGGGCATCCGCACGGCCAGTCCCCCAAACCGGTCGATGTCCCGGTGATGGGCCCGGTCGTATATTACGCCCACCAGGATAAACAGCATGGCAGTGATGGTGCCGTGGTTAAACATCTGGAGAACGGCTCCGTTCATCCCTGCCTGGGCGGCGGCCAGGTTCGTGCCGTGCCTCTCACCCGCCGCCACCACGGCGGCCATCCCCAGAAGAACGTATCCCATGTGGTTGATACTGGAGTACGCCACGAGTTTTTTCAGGTCCGTCTGGGCCAGGGCGCAGAGAGCCCCCCAGATAATATTAATCATAGCCAGAACGGCCAGGGCACCTGCGAACCAGACCGCGCCGTCGGGCAGCATGGGATAGCTGATTCGTAACATCCCGTACGTTCCCATCTTCAGGAGAACGCCTGCCAGGATAACCGAAATAGCCGTGGGCGCTTCCACGTGGGCCAGAGGGAGCCAGGTGTGAAATGGAAAGATGGGAACCTTGATGGCAAAGGTAATGAACAGAAGGATCCAGATAACCTTCAAAGCATCCAGCCCCCACCAGGTGAGTCCGGCCAGTCTCTCGGGAGCCAGGGCCATGATCTGGATCATATCGAACGTCCGCCCGCAGGTGAAATACAGGGCCAGCATGGCAATGAGCATCAACACCGATCCCAACAGGGTATACAGAAAAAACTTGATGGCGGCGTATTCCTTCTGGGGACCTCCCCACATTCCGATGAGGAAGTACATGGGAAGGAGCATCACTTCCCAGAATATGTAGAACAGGAAGAAATCGAGGGACAGAAAGACACCAACCATCCCTGTATCCAGAAGAAGGAAAAGGGCGAAATACCCCTTTGCCGCCTTCTTGATATTCCAGCTCACGAACACCCCCAGGAAAGACAACAGGGCGGTCAGAAGAACCATGGGAAGACTCAGGCCATCCAGCCCAAGGAAATAATGGATGTTGAGCGACGGAATCCAGCTCAGCCTCTCCTGAAACTGAAAACCGACGTACGATTGATCAAACTGGGTCCACAGGATAACGGCCAACCACAGC
>JBHIAI010000196.1:0-1576 GCA_046861655.1 Fidelibacterota bacterium
CTTACTATGAAAGGGTCGGCGACCGGAGACTGGCGGTGGAGAAAGGATATGTCCTCTCCCAGGACGACCGGATCCGCCGGGAGGTTATCATGCGGCTCATGTGCGATATGGCTCTGGAGTACGGGGAACTTTCCCGCAGGTTGGGAATCGATTTTACCTCTTATTTTGACCAGGAGCTGGGAAGACTTGCAAAGTTTGAGTCAGACGGTCTGATTGTGTCCAAGGACAATCGGGGCATTGAGGTTACAGACACGGGCCGGCTGTTTGTCCGGAATATCGCCATGGTATTCGACGCGTATCTGGACCGTTTCCAGACCCGTTTTTCAAAGACGGTATGATTCAGGGGAAACAGGGGGTCGTCCTGGCCAATCTGGGGGGACCGACGACCCTGGAAGAGGTCCGCCCCTTCTTGAAAAACCTTTTCGCCGATCCGGATATTTTCCGGCTGCCGTTCGGGAGAGCCGGGCAGGCCGCGTTTTCGACACTCATTTCCACTTTCCGGTCTCCCAAATCAAAAAAATACTATTCGGCCATTGGAGGGGGATCTCCCATTCACGACAACACCCTGAGCCAGGCCGGAAAGCTTCAGAAAGTACTGAGCCCGGAAGGGGAATTTAGAGTGTTCGTGGCTCAGCGCTACTGGCACCCCTTATTTGAAGAAGTCGTCCCGAAAATACGGCATGAAGGATGTGAAAATATCGTTCTGATCCCGTTATTTCCTCACTACTCCACCACGACCACGCTGTCCGTCATCAATGAGTGGAACCGCACTGCCCCGGATCTTCCCGAACCCAGGGTGATTCAGCGTTTCTATCAGAAGGAGGGATTTCTCAGTGCATGCGCCCAAAACATTGAAGCGATGGTGGGCCCGTTTCCTGTCACCCCGTACATTCTTTTCTCCGCCCACGCCATTCCCCTGAGCCGGGTTAGGGATGGAGACCCGTACCAACGGGAAGTGACAGAAAACGTGGAACTCATCATGGACCGGGTGGGGCGGAAATATCCCTACTCCCTCTGTTATCAGAGCAAAGTCGGGCCCATTAAATGGCTTTCCCCTTCCTTCGAAACCGCCATCGATTCCCTGGTGGAAAAAGATGTCAGGCACGTTCTGGTTTTCCCGGTGAGTTTCGTATCGGAACACGTGGAGACGCTGTATGAACTGGACATTCAAAAAAAGGAGTACGCTCTGGACCGGGGTATCGTTCAGTACGAACGGGCCTTCACCGTTCAGGACAGTGACGATTTCATTCAAACCTTGAAAGAGCTCGTTTTGGAGTCGCTCCGGTGAAACAATCTGCTGTCATTATTGGAGGGGGGATCGCCGGGCTGACCGCAGCATTCAAGCTCAAACAGGCGGGGATCCGCGTTACGGTCCTGGAGACACGTTCGCATCCTGGCGGCGCCATCGATACCGTTGAAGACGGGGGCTACCTGGTGGAGAAAGGTCCCAATACCATTCTCGAAACCTCACCCAGGGTAGCCGAGTTGGTCAACGACATTGGGCTCGAATCCGAGAAGGTCTATGCTTCGGAGGCATCCAACGTTCGTTATGTGGTCCGGGGCGGCACACCTATCC
>JBHIAI010000104.1:0-6304 GCA_046861655.1 Fidelibacterota bacterium
CCCTTCTCAAGGGTGAATAGAGCGATACGTCATCTCCTGGTTCCGATGATGGCCGTCACCTGCATGGTGGCCCGAGGCCAGGAACGGGATTTCCAGTTTTCCCAGGTGATGCAGTTTCCCGAAATGGACTTCTATCCCCATGTCATGACCGGCCTGGATGTCCTGGAAGAAATCCAGCTTGCCCCCCTCAGGGGTCGGACTCTTGCCATTCTCACCAATCAAACCGCGGTGGATCGAAAGGGGATCCATCTACTCGATGTTCTGGCAGATTTCGGGGAAGATTTCAGGGTAAAGATTATCCTCTCCCCCCAGTTCGGGTTTCTGGCCCATGGAACTGAATCCGTGACGGTCATGCGCGGAGGGAGGGACCCGAGGTTTGACGCCGAGGTAAAGATTCTTTGGGGGAGGAAATCCCGGCCGGATAAGGATGACCTCCGGGGTGTGGACCTTATTCTTGTGGACCTCCAGGATCCCGGTATTCGGTTCTTTACCTTCATGACCACCATTACCAAAGTCATGGAGGCGGCGGCACTGGATGATATACCCGTTATGGTGCTGGACAGGCCGAATCCACTCAATGGTCTCAACATCGATGGACCCAACGTCAGACCACCGTACCAATCGGTTGTAGGGTACCACCTGGTTCCCATCAGGCACGGTCTCACGGTGGGTGAATACGCCCTTATGGTGAATGAAACTGGATGGATTCGAGGGGCAGAAAGGGTCCGACTGACTGTAGTACCCATGGAGAACTGGGAGCGGGAGATGTGGATGGAGGATACGGATCTTCCGTGGATCCCACCGGCTCCCCATACGGACGACGCCCATGCTCTGCTGGCAGCCGTGGGAATGGGGCTCCTTGAAGGAACCAATATCTCTGCAGGACTGGGTACGGACCTGCCCTATTTACAGTTCGGGGCTCCCTGGATGTCTTCAGAACTCGTATCCAGGGACCTTGAGAGGAAACGACTCCCAGGGGTGGAGTTCCATCCCGTTACGTTTATTCCGGATTCCTTGTCCAGACTGATTCCCCATCCCCTGTACAGGGGCGAAATGTGCTCAGGAGTCGGAATGACCATCACCGACAAAAAGAGTTTCTCACCCCTTCTGACAGCGGCAACCGTTCTTTCCGTCGTCAGCCGGCACCATCCCGGGAAATTCCGGTGGGTGGCGAACAACTACATCGACAAACTTTACGGTCACGATTACCTGAGAATCTTCCTGGCCCAAGAGAGAAACCCTGCAAAACTCCCGGCCACCTGGAGTCTCGATGTTATTCAGTTCAGTGAGTTTAGAAAACCGTATCTTCTGTATTGAAGAGTGCCACGAACGAGGGAGAAGTACCCAGTGAAATCAAAGACTAAATCATCGGACTGTCTCCATGGTGTCCCTCCCCATTGAAGTGGACTTTTCGAAAAGAGCAATCTTCTTTCCCATCGTCTGGGTTGTCATTCTTCTGGCTGTGCCCGTTTGCTCGCAAACCCACTTTACCCTTCCCAGCAGTGTGTGGCGTTTCACGCTGGGGGGAGCAACGGGAAGGGCCAGCTGGATCAGGGGGGACAGACAGCAAGGGTATCCGGACGAGTTCTTCACCCTCAACGGGTACGGAAAACGGTACTATGATCATCTTCTTCCCACCAGCGATGAGGATCTGGTGGGACTGGGGGACATATACATATCCGCCTTCGACCGGGTGGACCGGGTGATTCGGGACTTTAACGCCTCCTCCTCAGCCCAGGCGTGGGGGGACACCCTGGCTGATTTTACCCGGGACTTTTTTGGCCCGGATTCCGTGGAACTGGGAGGATACATTACCAATAATTCGAGAGAGCGTGTGGATCAAGGGGCGCGCTTCACCCTCGAATACGGTTTGACCGACAGGATAACATTCTCCTTTACCCTTCCCTACTTTGTGGACGCCTCTCTCAGCAACGAGTGGGGATGGAAGAACCCTTTTTTCTCTGAAAACGCTGATCCTGCCGGATTCCTGGAGTACCACCAGGCCAACAAGGAGAAATTCGAAGACTTCATGGCCTCCGAGTACTTCGGGAGCCTCGACGACGAAACGGCGGAGAATCTCCAGACCGTGTACTCCGCTTTCTACACCCCCGGGGGAAGATACTCGGTTCTCTGGGCCCTCGACGGGGGCACCGATCCGTTCGCCAACGGAATCTACGGCGCTCGCTTCAATCCTTTCTCCGACCAGGACACGGTGGCCACCACCATAGATTCCATCCTGGCCTTCTATCATCCCGATCGTAGATCAAGGGGTCTGGGTGACGTTCAGTGGGGGCTGAACATCCTTCTCTGGGGATCCCCCGCCTGGGCAGGAGAGTCGGTTTTCTCCGTGTATGGAGGTGTGGGAATGATCGTGCCCACGGGCAGGATCATTCAGGCGTTCGATCCCGACCGTAAGGATGAATCGGGAAGGCCTGAACAGTTCAATGAGCTCCCTCTCGGAGACGGGGTAACGCGCTGGCGGTTCTCCCTGTTTGGGGAGTTCTACAGGAACATTCTGAGGCGTCTCGTCCGGATAAACTGGAGAGCGGAGTCGATGATCGCCCTGGAGGGCAAGTTCTGGCCCCGGCTCACACCGCGGGGCCTGTTTACGGTGGACCATGCTATGATGCTGGATACACTGGGAGACGTCTACCGGCTTAAACTGGGCGACGTATTCACGGCTGAAGCGGTGGCATTCCTTGAGCTCGTGCCCCATCGACTGTCTGTCACTGCCGGCCAGGCCTGGCTTTTCAAGGAGCGGGACCGGTACTACGCCGACAGCAAAAGATGGAATAGCTGGATGGCAGGCGGAAATGACGAGAGGCCAGGCTACGATACCCGGGAGTTCATGGTGACCCAGAAGGCCAGTCTTATCCTCCACAACATTCACCCCCTGAAGAAATTTGGACCCATTCCTTTCGAACTGGAACTGGAGGGGACCGTGCCCATTGTCACCCGGTACGGATGGTCCCGGTTCTCCCTGACCCTGGAAATCGCGTTGTATTTCCAGTTCTGGTAGGAATAGCTGGGATGCTGCTGAAAACGACTCCTGAGCGGAAGGCAGTCTGGGGCTGGGCCATGTACGATTGGGCCAATTCGGCCTTTGTGACCACGGTGATGTCCGGGTTCTTTCCCGTATTCTTCAAACAGTACTGGAGCTACGGGTCCGATGTGAACCTCAGTACCGCCCGGCTCGGATTTGCCAATTCCCTGGCCAGTCTTGCGGTGGCCATTTCGGCGCCCGTTCTTGGGGCCATGGCCGATACCGCGTCGGCAAAGAAGAAATTCCTCATCTTCTTTGCGTACCTGGGAGTTCTGATGACGGCCGGCCTGTTCCTGGTTCACCAAGGAGATTGGGCCTGGGCGGTGTTTATCTACGTCATGGGCATCATTGGGTTTTCTGGAGCCAACGTCTTCTATGACTCTCTTCTGCCCACGGTAGCTGACCGGAGTAGTATTGACAGGGTGTCCGGGCTGGGATTCGGTATGGGATATTTAGGGGGAGGTCTCTTGTTTGCCCTGAATGTGGCCATGACCCGCGTGCCCCATGTCTTCGGTCTAAGTTCGGATGCTGAAGCCGTCCGCTACTCTTTTCTCAGCGTGGCGGCATGGTGGGGCCTGTTCGCCCTCTTCTTGATTGCCTGGGTCGACGAACCCAGGAGAACCACCGTCCTTACGTTCAGGCAAGCAGCAAGGGCCGGTTTTGGGCAATTCATCACTACGTTCAAAAAGATCAGACACTACCGAACCGTGTTCCTCTTCCTGGTGGCCTACTGGTTCTACATTGATGGCGTGGACACCGTAATCCGGATGGCCGTTGACTACGGGTTGTCGCTGGGATTTGATGACAAAGACCTGATTGTGGCTCTTTTGATCACCCAGTTTGTGGGATTTCCATCGGCTATTCTTTACAGTAGACTGGGTGAGATCTGGGGCGTCCGAAAAGCCATATTTCTTGCCATCGGGGCGTACATGGCAGTAACGGTGTGGGGAATCATGATGACCAATCGAACAGAATTCTACGTTCTGGCCGTGGTCATCGGATTGGTTCAGGGCGGGATCCAGGCTTTGAGCAGGTCCTATTACGCCCGTCTGATTCCCAGAGAACAGGCGGGAGAGTTCTTCGGGTTCTACAACATGCTGGGAAAGTTCGCTGCCATCATCGGACCGGTCCTTATGGGGGTGGTGGGATTGATCGTAAGGCGGCTCCTCATGCCTCCTTCACCCACTGACCTGGAGAGGTTGCAGATCGGGCAGCTGGCGTCCCGCTGGAGCATTGGATCCATCCTCCTTCTCTTTGCGGTGGGGGGGATTCTGTTCTATTTCTCAGGCAGAAAGAGAGATTGATTATCTTTGGGGGCAGGGGTAAACTGACGGTGCATTTGACTGAATTCAACTCTTTGATGGATGGGTCCACATGAGATTGACAACGGCTACCATCCTGTTGAGTCTGGTCATCCTCGTAATCGGTGGGGGTTGCGACGGTGATGAATGCGAAGATTGCGGACCGGGAGTGGAAGAGGGCTACCTTTTCAAACGGGTAACCGAGGATGATCTGGCCGTCCTGGCGGGGATCGAAGGCGTTTCAGTGGATGTCTGCGTTACCTACCAGGTCCTGGACATCGCGACAGGTGAGATGGATACGGAAACAGTTCAGGTGGTAGAAGACTGCTGTTGCGACCTTTAGGATCAGCGTCCGCCCTTGTGGGGCGAAACCTCGAGCTGTCCAGATGAGTATCCTGGCAGGAGTGGATGAGGCAGGAAGAGGCCCTATCGCGGGCCCCGTCGTGGCCGCCGCGGTGATCCTTTCCAGGGGTCTAGTCATTCCCGGAGTCCGGGATTCCAAACTGGTCACTGAAAACAGACGTGAGCGCCTGTATGACGACATTCTCGATGGGGCTGTGGCAGTGGGGACCGGGATTGTTCATGAAAACCAGATAGACCGCTCCAACGTTCTGTCCGCCACATTCAGAGCCATGAAAATGGCCCTGGCCCGCCTTCGTCCCCAGCCCTCGGAAGCCATCATTGACGGGCATCCTCTTCCTGACCAGGTGATTCCCAACAGGGGGGTAATCCGGGGAGACGAAAAGGTCCACTCCATCAGTGCAGCCTCCATCGTGGCCAAAGTCACCCGGGACAGGATCATGAGAATGTACCACACGGTCTACCCTGAGTACGGGTTCCATAGACACAAGGGCTACGCAACCCGGGACCATCTCCAGAACCTGAGTCTGCATGGGGCCTGTCCCATTCACAGGAAGTCCTTTCGTCCTGTGAAGAAACACCTGCTTACCCTGGGGTATCTAAAGAAAAGAAAACTCCTGGGCCAGTGGGGAGAGAGGGTGGCGGCCACCCGGCTGATTCACAAAGGGTACCGTATACTCGAAATGAATTACCAGGCCGCTCCATACGGGGAAATCGATGTGGTTGCCAGGAACAACGCAACCGTGGTTTTTGTTGAAGTAAAGACGGTCACTCAGGGAAGAACGGGCGCACCTGGACAGAACATGGACGCCCGGAAGATTCGCAGACTGGCGGACGCCTTCGACGTCTACACCCACGAAAAAGGGGGTTCTCAGGAGTGTCGATTTGACCTGATGACCGTGTTTCTCAGCCGTGGAGGCCCTGTTATTCGGCATTATGAGGATTGTTTAAATTGACCCCAAAGGCCGGGTGCATGATGCGTAGATTGATTCTGGTCAGTGGTTTCTGGATACTGCCACTGCCTCTTTTTGACTGCCAACTGGTACCTGATGGCTGAGCACAAGACGATCGCCAGAATCATTCGGGAGATCAAGTCTCTCTTCTTCATCATTCTCATCGCCCTTTCCCTCAGGGCTACAGTCATAGAGGCGTACATTGTACCCACCGGATCCATGGAAGACACCATCATGACCGGGGATTTCCTCATAGGGAACAAGTTTGTGTACGGCATGCGCACTCCGGACTGGATAGGGATTCCCTACACGGAATTGGGCTTATCCATCCCGTGGATACGGTTTCCTGAATTCAGGGATCCCCACCCGGGAGATGTGGTTATTTTCAAGTACCCCCGGGACACTTTTCAGAAGTACGTAAAGCGGTGCGTTGCCGGTCCGGGTCAGACCATCACAGCCCAGGGAAAGAAACTGTTTGTGGATGGAGAGGAGTTTAGACTTCCTTCCCAGGGGAAGTTTGTCGACGATCACGTGTTTCCCTCTTCCTACACTCAGCCCGGCATGTTCCTCAGGGAGAACGGAAACCGGGACTCGTTTGGACCCATTCGGGTTCCTCAGGAGGGGGACACACTGCGGATTACCTCCCA
>JBHIAI010000105.1:0-6193 GCA_046861655.1 Fidelibacterota bacterium
AGGTCATGTCGGGATACTCCTGTCTCAGATGGACCATCAGCGAATCCACACCCATCAGGGCCAGATCGTTGGGATTCTGATCAGCATTCTCCGCGTACGCCCGGGTGGTCGCCTTGACATGACCGGTGGAAAAGCGGGCGTTGTAGTCCACCATATCGGTAAGAACACCGTCAAGATAGGCCTGAAAGAAGACTGTCAGCATGACGCCAATGGTGACGATGATGATGGGAAACAGGCTTCGTTGCCTGTCCCGGATCAGTCCGGCCACCAGAAACCGGATCACTGGATTTTCCCCCGGATCGCATCTGTAGGCTGCATTCTTGAAATACGGCGAGCCGGTAGATAGCTGACGATCGTGGTGGTGACAAGGACAATCAGAGTCGTACCGGCCACTAATCCCAGGCTGTAGTAAGGGTAGATCGTTTCCGCCAGGGTGAGACCGAACTCGTCCGTGCCACCGGGCATCGCATATCCAACCCTGGCCTGCAGCGCCAGAAGGGGAATGCCGTAGACCGCCGCCAGGATGGCCGCCAGGACCGCATGGAGGGCCCCTTCCACCGTGAACAGGGCCACCACCTGGCCCCTGGTCATACCCAGGGCGATGTGGGTCCCGATCTCCTTCTGCCGGCGGAAAATGGACAAGACCTGCGTGTCGAAAATGGCCAGCATGGCCAGGGCAAGAAGGACCACAAAGAACAGGTACCCGCTGATGGATTTCATCTCGATCATTTCGCGAATGTCTGTCAATAAGAAATGGTGGTCCTTGAACTCCCATCCGGGAATGGATCCCATGAACCCTGTTTCCTGACCGGTCACCAGGATGGTGGCTTCCTCGGGCATCTGCATCATCTCCCGGTGCCGGTCGATGGGAATCCACAGGATTCTGTTATCCATGGTGGGGATGTTGGTCTTGAAGATATGAACGATCTTCGCGTCCGCGGCATCGAATGTGCCGTCTACATCCCGCCAGCGAACGGTGACATAATCCCCTACCTCGATGTTGTTGTCCCCGGCGGTTCGCGTCCCAATCATGGCCGGTATTTCATCGATGTCCGAATCCAGGAAGGAGGTGGGCAGTTCAAGGAGAGTTTGCTTCGGGTCCACCCCCTTCAGCAGGATGCTCTGCATTCTCCCTTCCGGGTACATGGAGGCCTGAGAAATCAGGATGGGCGTCAACGTCCCCCGGTCGACGGCGGTCCGGGTCGCTTCCGATAACCGAGCGTGACTGTCTTCGATGGTGAACGGATCGTAGGGATCGTAGTTTTCATGCCAGTACTGTCCTCCGCCGATTTCCCAGTTGATGGTATCCCGCCTGGCCTGCCTGTCCCATCCGTCAAGCAGCCCTTTCTGCCAGATGATAACGACAAATGAAAGAGAAAGGACGATGACATTCAACCAGGTCCTCAGCCGGGCACCCATCAAATTTCGAAACGCCAACTTCAACGCCAGCATAGACCTAATCCCCCTTTTTCACCATTTCATCCGCAACCACCCGTCCGTCCTCAAGGCTGATCTGTCGATGAAGGTATTGAATGACCTTTTCATCGTGGGTGGCGAAAATGAACGTCGTTCCCATGTCTGCATTCAGCTGCTCCATGGTCTGCAGGATGTGATGGGAGTTTTTCGCGTCCAGGTTGGCTGTGGGTTCGTCCGCCAGAACAATCCTCGGTTCCTTGACCATGGCCCGGGCGATGGACACCCTCTGGCTTTCCCCGCCGGATAACTGAGCGGGCCGCGACTTCAGTTTGTCCATCAGCCCCACCCATTCCAGCGCCTTCAGAACCGCCTTTTCCCGTTGTGATCCCGACATTTTCAGAAGCAGCAGAGGCAATTCCACATTCTCAAACACGTTATAGACCGGCAGGAGATTGTAGGTCTGAAAAATGAACCCCAGGTAGCGATTCCGCAGGTCCGCCGCCTCCTTCTGAGACAGGCCATTCACATTCTTTCCCATAACGACCGCTTTCCCCTTTGTGGCAACATCCAGGGTACCCATGATATTGAGCAACGTCGTCTTTCCGGAACCACTGGGGCCCACGATCCCAGCGAATTCACCCGAATGGAATGTGAGGTTTATGGCCCTGAGTGCTGTGAATTCGCCCTTCCCCATCGGAAATGTCTTGACCAGGTCCTTTACCGTGATCAGCGCCGAATTGTTCATTGGTGTTTTCCCTTGCTACCTTTGTCCATCAGTGATTAAAGATGATCATGAACTGGATGCCCTTTCTCCCGAAGCCAGCAATGGACAGACTTTCTTCGGCAGACTTGCCGGTTTCCCTGCTCCAGAAAATGCTCAAATGGACTATCCAGGCGTCAAGGGTCCGCTGCCAGCTCATATAGTGGTACGGAAGACTGTCAGTCCAGTCATAGAAACTGAAATACGATAGCTGATCCATCAACCCCAGAGGATATGTCATCATCATGCCGGACATGTTTTTCTCCGTCGCTGTGCCAAACGGCGAAACATCGAGGCCGAACCGAAGATGTTCCCAGAGCACCGTCAATCCATTTCCTACCCCAAAGGTGTAGTCGGTTCCGAGCGTGAGGAACGACTGCCAACTGGGTCCGGAATCTTTCAGATCTGTCTTTATCAATGCCGATTCGAACAGGATCCCCATCCCTACATCCCAGACTCCATCCAGAGCGATTCTCTGTTCCGATAACCGCTCACCGGACAACTCGATCACGCGACTGTGGGCGGTGACGGCCATCTCTCCATTCCCAACAGGATACTGAAACCTGCCGCCGACTTCGGGCGACTCTTCTTCCGTGGGAGTCAATTCTATCCCTTTCGTCCCCTCGTTCCCGTACAGTCCCCACAGCCAAACATTGGCATTGGTCCGGAAGACGTACCGCAATCTAAGACCGTATACCCCTTCCGCCAACTGAAGAGGATCCTGGGGATCCAGCCGATCAAACCACATCAGGGACCGAAGGAGCCTGGCCGGGCCGAAACTGATTTTCTGTAGACCCAAGCGGGATTCAAAGCGATGGGTGGAATAGCGCATCCAGAGTCGGTAGGGCGATGCCTCCGTCACCGGACCCGATGAGTTGATTTCATACGAAGCGGAGAAATCAACGGACACCCCATAGTCGAGGACAAAACTGCCGGTCCGTGGAGTTCCTCCATCATAGGTCGGGATGTAACGGACACCGACAGTGACTGGCGAGGATAAAGATCCATCATCAACGGTTCTGATCAACCCGGAAAGCTCTCCATTGAACTCCTGGGAGGAGGCCGTGGAGATCGGGAGGAAAAGCAGGCTGAATATTACCACACATCTGGGAACGTCAGTCATTGTCCCTCTAACGGTTCCCCATAATGCCCCAGGGGAAGAAGTCTAGCCAATCACGGACCAGTTCGTACGTTCCGGGAAATATCGAGAGGAGTCGGGGTCCTCGCTCAATTCCAACACATGATCAAACATGAATAATGTGAATTCGCGGGTCAGGTCTTTCCTGATCTCGCCATTTTTCTGAGCCTGACCGCCCGGAAAGAAGCCCTGATGAGTACTATTTGCCCGATTCAGAAAGCCTCAGGACAGATACTGTTTCGCGGAAAGAGCCGTGTCCTCAATAAGGTTAGGTAAACCTGCCGATCCGAGTGAAAACCATTCGTCTGAAACGGTCATCCCGGTTCAGAAGGAGTAGATGAGTCGCCGGCATTCAGGAGGGTTTATCCTGTTCCCTTACTTCGGCCTTTTTCTCCCGAAATCCTATCCGGTCGAAGGGATTCACGACGCTTGTCACGATGTTATTCAGATGGGCGCTTATGCGTTTGAGGTAGCGCACATACAGCGCCAGGGCGGCGGAGTCCGCAGATGTGAGGCCGTCAACTTTTCCTCCTACCAGATCGTCATCGATTCCGTCACAGATTCCCCCAATTTCGGCCTTGAACGTTTTCATCATATTTCTCGCCATTTCAACGTCCTGGTTTCTCAGCACGCTGACGGTGTTGTCGAAGCGTGCCTTGATTTCCTCTTCGATTCGAGCCAGAGATTCTTCATAATGGGTGACCGACAGTCTCCGGGGATGAACCGTGGCCAGGTCGAGAATGTTCTTGCAGTAGTCGCCAATCCGTTCCATATCGATGACGATGCTTACCAGGACCATTCCGCTGGGAAGGGACCGGGGACCCTGGACCGTGCAGTGGGTCATCACTTTTCTGCGGACCTCCTGTATGTACTGATTCACGACACGGTCCTTCTTTCTCACTTCAAGATTCACGACCTCATCGTCACTTTCCCTCAGAATCCTGACGGCTTCCAGAAACATGTCCCGGCTAATCTCAAGCATGTCATAGGACTCTTCCCATGCCTGTATCAGCAGGTTGTGGGATTTCCAGACGTTAATCAGTTCCTTCCACATGGATTACCTCAAGAAAGAGCGAACGCCTGACCGTGATTCCATGACCCCCTCCTGTTCACACTAAGAATATCAACGCAACGGGAATAAAATGCAACAGAACATATACCACCAGGAAAATGACGAGGTTTCCCATCGATTTGCTGGCCTTTTCGCCCACAAACTCGGCGAGTCCTATCGGTATGGATTTCAGTGGGAAGAATATGAGAATCCCGAGAATGTTGAAACACAGGTGTGAAAAGGCAACGGTCACCGCGACATCATTCTGAGTCGCCAAAGCTGCCAGCATGGCCGTCACCGTCGTCCCAATGTTCGCCCCCAGGGTGTAAGGAAAAATCTGCCTCACCGATACCAGTCCCGCTCCTGCCAGTGGTATGATGAGGGAGGTGGTGATGGAGCTGCTCTGGACCGCTATCGTCATCAGAATACCGACCACAAAACCCAGAACGTCATTGCGAAATAGGTATCTGTCGATGATGACCTCAATCCTTCTCAGCATCACGGTTCGCAGGGTCTTGATCAAAAACGTCAGGGCTCCGAAGAGAAGAATGAGTGATAGAACCAGCAATATCACGGCGCTGTGGGGAAAAATGCTGAAGACCAGATCGATCCGTTCAACGGCCGGGTCCAGGATAAATTTCAGAGGATTGAACAGACTCAGTCCCCCCGCGTCCGAAAACCCCCGTTCCAGAAAGGAGGCGATCCTGGCCAGGAAATGAAAGCTGAGCTCCAGGGGGAACAGAACGATAACAGCACAGATGTTAAAAAAATCATGGACGATGCTGGCAGAAAATGCTCTTCTGAATTCTATCCGGTTGCGGATGTACCCAACCGACACCAGGGAATTTGTGATACTGGTTCCGATATTTGCCCCCATGATAATAGGGATGGCATTGCCGAGGGTGAGTGCTTCTCCAGCAACCAACCCCACAACAATTGAGGTAGTTGTTGACGAACTCTGAACCAGGCTGGTAGCGACAACCCCGATGATTAGACCCGCAAAGGGGTTCGAGGTCATTTCAATCATGACCTCGGCGAAACCTTTTCCGAAAAGTTTGAAAGAATGACCGAGTAACTTGATACTAAGAAGAAACAGGTAGAGCGTGACCAGGATAGCGACCGCTCTGATGATCTTTGATCGAGTTTCGGATCCCATCTGGCTGTTCAGTGAAATCCGTACGGTAATCTATCCTGAATCGCCGGGGGAGATTTCACAGCACGATCACGGACCCAGGGATTCCTGGACGGTAGATCCCCGAGTTGGGAAGGGAGGAGAATACCTGGGATACGTCGTCAGAAGAGAACGAGAAGAGGGAAACGGCACGCCCGTGTTTCGAAGACAGTCAGAGCTTGACGCATGCTTCATTCCAAAACCGGGGTGCAGGGAAGGGCTAGCTTAGAAAAAAAGAACTACAAATCAAACCCGAAATTACGGGAGGTGCAGCTTCCCCTGGGCGGCGGCCGTCAGGTTACGGAGCCTGCCAACCCTCGGGATACAGAGTTACCCGAACGAAGCTATTCGCGTGGAAATACTGGTTGGCTGTGGTCTGAATCGCCTCCAGATTCAAGGAATCGACCAGCTCCTCGTATTCCATTATGCCCAGAAAATCTTCCCTATGGTAGTCATAGGTCTTCAGGATATTCAACCAGAACCGGTTCTCCTTCAGGTCCGTTTCCCGCTCCCGTCGCTGGATCTCCTTCACTTTGACGAGGTATTTTTCAGTCAGACCGTAGGTTCTTAAGCTGTCGATTTGCTGAAACACGGTGGTTGTCAGTTCTTCTACTCTTTCCGGATCGCACCCAAAACTTATTGTCAGGCGGTCTTCCT
>JBHIAI010000197.1:0-1536 GCA_046861655.1 Fidelibacterota bacterium
GGTCAACTGGTGGGGTATCCCATTCTTGATCTGCACCATCATCGTCTGAGCGTCAGCTGGTTCATGCGGAGTCTGGAGGAGGTCATCATCCGGACGCTGTCTCGCTTCGATATCCAGGGGTACCGGCGGGACGGACTGACCGGTGTATGGGTCGCTGGAGGGAAGATCGCGGCCCTCGGGGTGAGACTCTCCCGCTGGGTGTCCATGCACGGGTTCGCCCTGAACGTCAACACCGATCTGACCGCGTTTGAGGGAATCATTCCCTGCGGCATCCCGCCGGGGCGGGGTGGTGTGACGTCCATGGAGACCGTTTTGAATAAGACCCAGGATCTCACCCGGGTGGCCCGGATCCTGGTCGAGGAATTTGAGGAAGTTTTTGGAAAGGAGTAACCCATGCCAAGGTTTCGTGGGTTCACCAAGAAAGACCTGCTCCAGGTATACCGTTTGATGGTTCTCTCCCGGAGGCTCGATGAGAGGATGCTCATACTCCTGCGGCAGGGAAAGGGTTTCTTTCACATCGGAGGATCGGGCCACGAGGCGGCCCAGTTGGCGGCCGCCTGGGCCATGAAGTCAGGGGAGGACTGGGCCTATCCCTACTACCGGGATTCGGCCTTCTGCCTCGCGTTCGGCATGACGGACCGGGAGCAGCTCCTCTGTTTTCTGTCCAGGGACGAAGATCCCAATTCCGGTGGCCGGCAGATGCCCCAGCACTACGGTCACCTTGAGCACAGGATCGTATCCCAGTCCAGTCCCACCGGCACCCAGTTTCTTCAGGCCGTAGGATGCGCCATGGCCGCGAAAAAAGAGGGGAAGAGGGAAGTGGTCTACGTGTCTGCCGGGGAGGGAACCACCAGTCAGGGCGATTTTCACGAAGCACTGAACTGGTCCAGCCGGGACAAGATGCCCGTGATTTTCCATGTGCAGGATAACCGTTACGCCATTTCCGTTCCCATATGGCAACAGACGGCTGGCGGGTCGGTGTACCAGATTTCCGCAGGGTACCAAAACCTGGCCCGGTTTCAGGTGGATGGAACGGATTTCTTCGAATCCCATCTCGCCTTTCAAAAAGCGGTGGACAGGGCCCGGAAGGGAAAAGGTCCCAGTGTCATCGTGTCCGACGTGGTCCGGCTTCTGCCCCATTCGTCATCGGACGATCAGAGAAAATACCGGAGTGAGGAAGAGATCGAGGCGGACAAGAAGCGGGATCCCATCATCGTGTTTTCCGAAACCTGCCTGGAAGGGGAGGCGGTGTCAAGAGAGGACCTGGAAAAAATCGACAGGGAGGTGGCCAGGCAGGTGGAAGAATCGGCGGAATGGGCCGAATCCAGGCCCCACCCATCCCCCGATTCCGCTCTGAAGTACGTTTACACTGAGAATCGGGTTCATGCCTCCGTGGAAGAAACCTCACCCAACATGGTGACCGAAAAGATTGTCATGGTGGACGCCATCAATCATGCCCTCAAAGAGGAAATGAGATTCAACGACAAGATGGTGATCTACGGTCAGGATGTGGCCGGGAAAAAGGGAGGCGTGTTC
>JBHIAI010000106.1:0-6118 GCA_046861655.1 Fidelibacterota bacterium
AGGGGGAAACCTGACCCGCTATTCACTGAAAGAAGCCGAGGAAGACGGAAGTCTTCGTTACGTGGCCAGTGTGCTGACTCCCGAGGATGATATCGTGAGGGATTCCCTGAACTATCCGGGAATTCGAGTGGTTACGTTTGCCAACATCCTGAAGATGAATACCTTTCCCCTCACGGAAACTGTTTCCCAGCTTCTGGATCTGGGCCACCAGGCCCTGGGATGTCCTGTGGAATTGGAGTTCGCGGTTAACATCTTCGCCGATTCGAAAAAGGCATCTGAATTCTGTCTTCTGCAAATCCGTCCCATGGCTGTGGACAGGGTGGAAAGGGATCTTCCCACCGAAGGACCCGATAAGGGGCTGCTGGTGTGCAGAAGTCATCTTTCCCTGGGGAACGGCCGGATTGAGGGAATCACCAATATCATCTGCGTCAAGGTCGATACCTTCGATCCCAAGAAGACAGCGGCCATGGCCCGGCAGATCGGGGAATTCAACCGGCGATTCAAGTCGGGTTCCGGGTATCTCCTCATCGGTCCCGGCCGCTGGGGTAGCGCCGATCCGTGGCTGGGTATTCCCGTCAAGTGGGGTCAGATTTCCCGGGCCAGGCTGATCGTGGAAGTTGGGACAGAGGATCTCAGGATTGATCCTTCCTTCGGCAGTCACTTCTTCCAAAACGTGACCAGTTTTCGGGTCGGCTACCTCACCATCGGTCACCGGAGCCAGGAAGATTTTGTGGATTGGAAGTGGCTAACCGATCAGCCAGCCCGGGAAGAGTCCCACTGGGTTCGATGGATCACCCTGCCCGATCCCCTGGAAATATGGATTGACGGCCAGACGGGAACGGGTGTTGTCCTGAAGCCGGATCAGACCACGCCCTGATCCAGCATAGCGTCGGCCACCTTGATGAACCCTGCAATATTGGCCCCCTTGACATAGTTCACAAAGCTGCCATTTTCGCTTCCGTGCTCGACGCACTGATGGTGGATGTCTTCCATGATCCTGTGGAGTTTCTGATCCACCTCTTCCCTGGACCATTGAATGTGCATGGCGTTCTGGGTCATTTCCAGTCCTGACACGGCCACACCACCGGCGTTCGCGGCCTTGCCAGCGCCGAACAGGATTTTGTTTTCGTGAAACAGATCGATGGCTTCTGGTTCCGATGGCATGTTGGCACCTTCGCTCACGCAGATACAACCGTTTTCCACCAGGGTTTTGGCGTCTTTACCGCTGATTTCATTCTCCGTGGCACAGGGAAAGGCCAGATCACAGGAGGCCCTCCAGGGGCGTTCGTTTTCCCAGTATTCACACCCATACTTTTCAGAGTATTCCCGGATCCTGCCTCTTTTTACATTCTTCAGCTCAAAAACGTAATGAAGCTTTTCCTCGTCTATTCCTTCAGGGTCGTAAATGGTTCCGTTCGAGTCCGAAAGGGTTACCGGCTTACCACCCAGCTGGATGATTTTCTGGGTAGCAAACTGGGCCACGTTTCCCGATCCGGAAACGGCCGCCGTTTTGCCCTCAATGGATTCATCCCGGGTCTTCAGCATCTCCTGGGCGAAGTAGACAGCTCCGTAACCCGTGGCCTCAGGACGGATCAGACTGCCCCCCCAGTTGAGACCCTTCCCGGTGAGAACACCGGTGAATTCGTTGCGGAGTTTCTTGTACTGGCCGAAAAGGTATCCGATTTCCCTGGCACCGACCCCGATGTCCCCGGCGGGAACATCCGTAAGGGGACCGATGTGTCTCTGGAGTTCGGTCATGAAAGCCTGACAGAAAGTCATAACCTCGTTTTCCGACTTCCCTTTGGGATCGAAATCGGAACCCCCTTTTCCCCCTCCCATGGGAAGAGTGGTAAGACTGTTCTTGAATATCTGTTCGAACCCCAGGAACTTCAGGATGGATAGATTCACGGTGGGGTGGAACCGGAGACCCCCCTTGTAGGGTCCGATGGCCGAATTGAATTCCACCCGGAAGCCCCGGTTGACTTCCACCTCTCCCCGGTCGTTTCTCCACGGCACCCGGAAAATGATCACCCGCTCCGGTTCAACCAATCGGTCCAGGATTCCGGCCTGCATGTAGTGAGGGTTTTCCTGCAGATAGTCCCAGAGGGACTCCACCACCTCATGAACAGCCTGATGAAACTCCTTCTCTCCAGGATTCTTGGTGACGATCCTGTCCATAAAGTCATCTACCGACGAAACCATGATGTCATTCCTCCTACCTTTGGGCTTGCAACCGTGTGATTACTGTGGCAAAATATGGTCTGGTTACCGATGATCTAAATTACGATGGCTGAACCATTGGGAGTGTTGAATTTTTTGTCCTGATGTCCTCATTTCAACCCGGCGGGAGACCATGACCTCCGGGGGCGTTCAGCTCCTGAGGGGACTGGTAGACCTTCTTTATCCTCCCATGTGTCCCGGCTGTAAGGCCAGGCTATCTCCTGAGGAAAGGGGTGTGTGCCGTATCTGCTGGGGCCGTCTCCTTCCCACAGGTCTGGGCAACTGGAAAGCCTTCTTGAGTCACAGACGAGGATTGAACACCGTTCTGGCAGGGTGGTTACTTGAAGATGTCCTCCAGACCCTGGTTCACGACCTGAAGTACAAGGAGAGACGGCAGGTAGCCCCCGAACTGGCGGGCAGGCTTGCTTTGATGTTTGGGGACAGCATCCAGAAGTTGCATCTGGATGTGGTCGTTCCCGTACCGCTCCATCCGGCGAGGTTGCGCGAGAGGGGATTCAATCAGAGCGACCTGCTGGGAAGACCCCTGGCTGCCGCCCTGGGCCTTCCCTATGCGGCTCACATCCTGACGCGTCAGCGGAACACCCGTTCCCAGACTGCTCTGTCGGTGGAAGAACGTCTCATGAATGTGGGAGGTGCCTTCAAGGCCCGGGATCTTGAAGATTTCAAACGGGTGCTGCTCATCGATGATGTGGTAACCACAGGGGCCACCCTGTCATCGTGTGCGGATGCCATCCGGGAGGCAGGTGGGACATACGTGGCGGCCCTGACGGCCGCCACTCCGTTCATCGAAAGTGAAAGGTGACAAAGATACGAACTCTGAAGTCCCTGAGTCTGATGAACCAGCGCGTATTGATTCGGGTGGATTTCAACGTCCCGGTGGAATCGGGAAAAGTGACGGATGATTTTCGCGTCCGGTCCGCTCTTCCCACCATCCGGGCCTGTTTGAAGAACGGTGCCTCCGTGGTCCTCATGTCCCATCTGGGCCGTCCCGGGGGGAGGCGAGTGGAGAATCTCAGTCTTGTGCGGGTGGGGGAGGTGGTGTGTGATCTTCTGGAAAAACCGGCGAAGTTTTCCGGAGACTGCGTTTCCGAGGAGGCCATTGACGTATCGGGTTCCCTCTCTCCCGGGGAGATCCATCTTCTGGAGAATCTCCGGTTTCACCCGGGGGAGACGGCCAACGACCCGGCATTCAGTGTCCTCCTAGCCCGTCATGGGACGGTGTACGTGAACGATGCCTTTGGTACCGCTCACAGGGCCCACGCCTCAAACGTGGGGGTGGCGAGCCACTTCCGGGAAAGAGGGATGGGACTCCTGATGGAGAAGGAGCACCGTTTTCTTAGCGGGTCACTCAAGAATCCCAGGCGCCCCCTGACCATCGTGGTGGGGGGGGCCAAGGTGGGAACAAAACTGGCCCTTATGAGCCGTTTTCTCCAGGATGCCGACTCCATCCTGGTGGGGGGAGCCATGGCTTTTACCTTCCTGAAAAGCCAGGGCCTTTCTGTGGGCCGGTCCCTGGTGGAGGATGACAGCCTGGAGGCCGCCGGCCGGATCCTTTCCATAGCCCGGGAGCGGAAGGTTTCGTTTCATCTGCCCGTGGACGTGGTGGTCACCAGGGACGTCGCCTCGGGCCGGCCGGGGGGAGAGAGGGACGTGGATGATCTGGAACAAGATCTTCAGGGGGTGGACATCGGGTCGAAAACTGTTCAGTCTTTCCGGCAGGTCATCGAGGAGAGCAAAACGGTGGTCTGGAACGGCCCTATGGGAGTATTCGAGATGTCCAGCTTCCAAAGGGGAACGGTCGCCGTGGCCCGGTCTATCGCCCGGATAGCCCGGTCCGGCGGCACCGCTGTTGTTGGAGGAGGTGACACAGCGGCAGCCGTGAGAAGACTTGGATTGGATGGACAGATGACCCACATTTCCACAGGGGGAGGGGCGTCCCTGGAACTTTTGGCGGGGAAATCTCTACCAGCCTTTGAGGCTCTAAGGACAGATGACTAGGCAGGGAAACAGAGTGCCTATGGTGGCCGCCAACTGGAAGATGCATAAGACGCCCCAGGAGGCATCGCTCTACCTGGATGTCCTCAGGAATAGGATTTTGGAGTTGGCAGGGGTGGATGTTATATTATGTGTTTCTTACACATCGCTCTTTGCCATACGGTCACATCTGGATCAGTCCCCAGTCGAACTGGGAGCCCAGAACATGCACTGGGAGCTCGAAGGAGCCTTTACCGGAGAAGTCTCCCCTCGCATGCTCAAGGCTTCGGGGGTGTCGTGGGTCATCCTGGGTCATTCGGAGCGGCGCACTCTCTTTGGAGAAACGGATGATACGGTCATTCGGAAGGTGGGTTCGGCCCTCTCCCAGGGCCTCAACCCTATTGTGTGCGTGGGGGAAAGCCTTCAGCAGCGGAAAGAGGGTCAAACCGGGACCCTTCTCAAATCCCAACTGGAACCCATACTGGAAACGGTCGGAGCAGAGGGGATACGCGATACGGTTATTGCTTATGAACCTCTTTGGGCGATAGGTACGGGGATTCACGCAACGCCCGAGGAGGTTCAGGAGGCTCATGGAGTGATCCGGTCCCTGCTGAGGGAGCGGTTTGGTGTGGCGGGCGGAACGACGAGGATTCTGTACGGTGGGAGTGTTACTCCCGGCAACGCCGGTGATCTCATCGCGGCGGAGGGCGTGGATGGGTTTTTGGTGGGCGGAGCCAGTCTGGAGATAGAAAGCTTCGTCCAGATTCTGGAAACGGTACAGAGGAAAGAGCGAAGAAAAGGACGGTGATATGTACGGATTTTTGGTGTTTCTTCATGTTCTGGTGAGCCTGCTCCTGGTCGTGGTAATCCTGATGCAGGCCAGCCGGGGCGGCGGTCTTTCCGGGACCTTTGGGAGTGCCACATCCATGGCCGTATTCGGCGGCCGGGGGGCGGGCACTTTCTTGAGCAAGGTCACCGTAGGGCTGGCCATCGCCTTTATGTCCCTGGCCCTGGTCATCAGTATCATGAACGCGCCGTCGGGAACGGGTGAGTCCATCGTCAGGAAACGGGCGGCGGAACAAGCACCCTCACCGGGGGCCGAACTTCCCGTTCCGGTATCCCTTCCCCTTGAAACTGAGGAGTAATCTTTCCTCGGATTGCCGAAGTGGTGGAACTGGTAGACACGCTATCTTGAGGGGGTAGTGGGAGAGATCCCGTGCGGGTTCAAGTCCCGCCTTCGGCACGGCGAAGGGTGGAATGGTCCACTCCTAACCTGACAATACTTAACCCTATGGCGGACCGTATTATGAAATATCTTCTCCTGTTGGTAGCGATCTTCCATTTTCCCATGATGCAGGCCGAAGGTCAGGATGCCTTCGACCTTCTTCAGGAAGGAAAGGAATGGCTGGAGAAAGGGGAATTGGATTCAGCGGAGAAAAAGCTCGTCCAGACCGTTGAGATCAACCCGACCCTGGCCGAGGCCTATCACCTTCTGGGTCAAGTGTACCTGAGGCAGTACGATCTGGACAAGACCCGGGAAAACCTCCTCATGGCCATCGAAATAGATGGACACAATCAAGAGTACCGGGACACGTATGAACGGGTCAGGAACATCGCCTCGCTGATGGCAGGTGCCAAACGGAGTCTGGAGGGAGGAGATCCCTACATCGCCATAGGGAAGTATGAGTCGGTGATGAAAGAATTCCCCGAGATGTCCGCCCTGGTCCTGTATCACATGGGTCTGGCAAGTATGCGAGCCGATAACATTACCGAGGCGGCCGGCTACTTCCGGGAAGCCATGACTTTTGACCCTGGATATGACAAGCCCGTGAGGGCCATGGAGGGGATCGCGAACAAGCTGTTCAATGATGGAAACCAGGATTTTCTTCGTGGAGACTACGAG
>JBHIAI010000198.1:0-1531 GCA_046861655.1 Fidelibacterota bacterium
CGATGTACATGACATCCCCGCGAAACGTGCCGCGGGGAAGCTCCCGAAAGAACCGGCGCCTGGATGGGGCAAGACGGGCCCTGAATTTCGTTCCTTCCGGACCCCAGAACCGCACCCTTTCCCACCGCGGAAACCGTAACATCAGCACGAACAGGGCCGGGGCCATCACGACGAGCAAAAGAAAAGCCATGATAAGATCAAACGCCCGCTTGGACCAGAGGTTAAGACGGTGGTACAGACTGTACTCTATGTTGACAAAGGGAAAATCGCTGATGTCCTCAACGGACGCCTTGCCCAGGAGAATGTCCCGGTCCTTTGGCACAATTCGATAGGTTAATCCGAGGTCCTTGGTCGCGTCCATCACCGTCAGGATATCCTCGTTGGAAAGCCGGTCGGAGGTGAATATGAGTTCTCTCACGCCGTGGGAATTCACCACGTCTCTCAGGGCATCCACGGGACCCAGAAATGGGGGCAGGCCGGGATCCTTCTCAGGAATCTCATCCAGATTGCCCGGTGACGCTACCCTCTCATAACTGCTGTCGGAAAAGCCAACCACGTATATTCCCGTATCCAATCTCCGACCGATGCTTCTGGCGATTCGAATCCCCTCCTCCCCGGCGCCCACGATGACGGCCGGCCTGGAAAACATGGGCGATTGCCCCAGGTGAATATTCCTCAACAGGCCCCGGGACCTCAGGATGTGTGCCAGGAGCCGCCATCCGGGAATGCCCAATGTGATAAGGACGGAAGCGCCCAGCAGGACCGCCCGGGAAAAAGCAAACTGCTTGAAGAAGTAGGTGAAAGCGACACTGATCAGGAATCCCAGAAAAGAAGAAAGCATGGCCCGGTCATAAGACAGCACAAATCGGGAATACAGCTGGAATACCACCCCCGTGGTGAGCCAGACCACCAGATAGACGCCCAGGATGGGGAGGTACGCTTCCGTCAACGGTTCCAGGGTTCCGAATCTCATGGGAATGGCCATCAGAAAAGCGGCCAGTACCATGGTCACATCCAGGGCGATGGGAACAAACTGGACCAGGGAGGAAGAAATGAAGGCAGATGTCCTTCGAACAAAGATACCCGTTCGCAGTCCCCACCGCGTGACCAGAGAGGTGGTTCGGGAAAAATGTTTATCCACAAACAAGTTCATGGCATCGTGAAACCACCGGAGGCTATCGAACGGGGCTAGTTTCACGCTTTCCCCCTTGTAGTGGATGATCTGGGTCAACGGGACGTAATGAACCTCCAACCCCGACTTCTGTGTCCTGTAACAAAAATCGAGGTCCTCTCCGAACATGAAAAAACGTTCATCAAAGGACCCCACAGAACCGAACACCTCGCCCCGAATGAACATGCACGAACCGCTGATGGCGTCCACGGGATGAATTCTATCGGGGTCCAGATAGGTAAGGTTATATCTTCCCGTCCACCGACTCCTGGGGAAGAGGGCACTCAAACCCAGGATCTTCGGAAGGGCTACCCAGGGTGTGGGAAAACTCCGTTTGCAGGATAGTTGAAGGGTTCCGTC
>JBHIAI010000107.1:0-6049 GCA_046861655.1 Fidelibacterota bacterium
AAAGAAACCACGACATTCGGGGCGGCAGAAAGATCAAGAGCCTTCTGGGCGACGTGCTGTTGGTGGCGGGCGGCGCCCTGACGGTGGCCGGCCTGGTGGAATCGAATGGGGTTGAATTCATTGTGGGGGGAGGATGCCTGGTGGCGGGATACCTATTGAAAACCAGAGGGAAAAACCTCATTCCTGTACCTGGACTCTGACCATGGACCTGACATACTACGCCCTTTTCTACGCTCTGGGGATCATCGTGTTTGGACTGTTTGTCCGGTTCTGGCTGAGACAACGAAGGATCCTGAAGGAACAGGAAAAAGCGAATAAGACCGGGCGAAAACGATGACCGGTTCCAAATCCCGCCCCCTGGCCGTGGCAGGCCTTTCCCTTATGGTCTGGGCGATATCACCGGTCACAGGATCAGACCTGCTGCAATGGGACTACCGGCAGGGCCAAATCACCAGGGAAACGTACCTCCTTTATGAGATCGCGCGCCTTCGCTCCGATCCTATTCTGCCCCCGAGATACGCCACTCAAGAACCCCTGAAATGCGCCACACCTGTGTGGAGAATGCTCATGGATACAGGACCGGTCCTTTCCCGTTCCACACTCCGGGACCTGGAAAGAATGAGAGTAAACTTTTCCGGCATGTTTCCCGTGCAGGAACGGCCTGTGGGACTTGACAGAACATTCGATCCGCCTTCCGGGTTTTTCCGGTTGCACTACACCACGGAAGGAAATAACGGTGTGAACCCTTCCGACCTGGACGAGGATGGTCATCCCGATTTTATCAACCGTGTCTCGGAAGCCTTCTTGAGGGCCTACGCCACCGTAGTCGACTCCATCGGACTAACCCCCCCTCCGAGCGATAGCTGGTACTCGGACAACGGCGGAAACGAACGGTATGATATTTACATCTATGATCTGGGACCCAACTACTACGGAGAGACCGTCCCGGAGAGGTACGCAAACAACGGCCAAGGCGATAATGAAAAATCTACCTCTCGGACGGAGAAGAACGCCTTTACCAGTTATGTCTCGATTCGCAACAATTTCAGCGGGTTTCCCAAAGAGGAGATTCAGAGCATTCGGGTGACGGCGGCCCACGAATTCTTTCACTCTGTTCAATTCGGCTACGATGGATGGGAAGCCATCTGGATGCTGGAGGCCACGGCCACCTGGGCGGAGGATGAAGTCTTCGATGATGTAAACGACAATTATCAATACCTTAAGCAGTGGCTCCAACAACCCCACATCGCCCTGGATGAGGACAGCAGTCCCCACTGGTACGGAAGCTGGATATTCTTCCGGTATCTGTCCGAGCATCTTGGGGGAGCAGGCTCCATCCGGAAGATCTTCGAAGAAAGCGTCAAACGAAACAGTGCTGATGGGGATTTCAGTATCCAGACTATCGATGGAGTGCTTGCCCGGTTCGGATCAGAGTTTTCTCATGCCTTAAGCTCCATGGTCATTGCCAACGAGATTCTGTCGTCAGATCCGGCGGCGGAACCGTACACTTATGAAGAGGCCGAAGGGTACCGGTACTTTGGCGTCAAGCCCGCCTACAGAAAATCCATCATTCTTTCTGACTCGCTTTACGTCGTTGCCTCGGAGACCGGTGAGCTCGATCACAATGCCAGTCACTATGTAGAACTGATACCGGCTGCCGGTCCCCTGGACGTATCGCTTTTCCCAGCGTCCCCCCTTGTGGAGTTTCAGGTGAAGGGAATTCTTCAGAGAACTTCAGGGGAGGTCTCCGTATACGACATAGGCAAGTATCGAAATATCACCGTTCCCAACGACATGCGACGGTTGACCATAGCTGTCGTGAGCGATACGACCGCAGAGGCAAACTATGGGTACACCCTGAAGCTTGAACCCCGGGTACTACTACCCTCCGGCATCACCCTGTTTCAGAATTTTCCCAATCCCTTCAATGAGATGACCACCTTCCGGTTTTTCCTCCCTGAGATACATCCTGTTTCCCTGACTGTCTATGACGTTCGGGGGAGAAAAGCGGAGCAGCTCGACGTTCGGGAGGTGAGAGAAGGATTCAACGATACCCGGTTTGATGCCCGGGATCTGCCAACCGGGGTGTACATCCTGAGGTTGCAGGTCAGCGGGAATACCTTTACCCGAAAATTCACGGTGATGAAGTAGGGTCATGTGGTAAATTGAATGGTGTGGGAGGTTTGGACTCATGAATAAGAGAATTGTGGTGGGCCTGGACGGATCCGGTTTCGCAGCGACGGCCACCACCCTGGCCTGCCAGGAAGCGAAGAAATGTGACGGCACTGTTGTCGGTGTGGGGGTCGTCGACCTTGAAGGCATTGAGGAGGTCGAGCGGGGAGCCCCCGTGGGGTCCATCTATTTCGCCCAGAAGGCGGAGGAACACAAGCTGAGGGACGCTCTTCAGAAAGTGGGATCGTTTCTCAAGCAGTTCGAGGAAACCTGCAAAGGATTCGGCGTAAACTACGAACTCCACTCAAGCCAGGGAGTCCCGTTCAGATCCATCGTTCATCTGAGCAAAGTGGCTGACTTGGCGGTGATCGGGCTCCGGACCTACTACCACTTTGAAACTTCCTCAAAACCCGGGGACACACTGAAGCGAGTGCTGAAGAACTCGGTGTGCCCTGTCCTGGCCGTTCCCGAAAGGCTGGACGGTTTTGAGCGCGCGATCATCGCCTACGATGGCTCCATGGAATCCGCCAAGGCCCTGCGGGCGTTCGTGAACCGCTTCCAGAACCGGCTCCAGGGAATTGCCCTAACGCTTCTGACGGTGGGAGAACAGGGAGAAGAGGTGAAAAAGATTCAGAAGGAAGCCCTCGATTACCTGGCTTGCTGGCACCTGGCTGCAGACACCGCGGTCAAACCTGGGAAGGCTCACGAGGCAATCCTGGAATACACCATGACCGTTACCAAGCCCCTCATCGTTATGGGGGCTTTCGGAGGAGGGGGAATTACGGAGTTGTTCTTCGGCTCAACGGCAAGGAACCTGATCGAAGATTCTACCATTCCCATTTTCTTCTATCACTGAGAGAACTGCGTTGAATGCCAGAGGGGTTGATAACCAGCTCCCGCTCACCCAGGAAAAAATCGTAGACAATCCAGCCCAGAGTCGCCAGGGGCGTGACCGTCACCAATCCAGGATAGACTTCCACAGCATACGTCGGTACCCTGCTCAACTGCCTATTCCGCCCAAACTTAACCAGGAAACGCAACAGGGAAATCCCCATCCCCGCATAAAAACCTTTGCGGACCGCAAATTCGCTCAGGGATCGATCCACCACGATCCGATGAAGCCTCTCCAGGGGAAGACTGTGCCATTCGTCACGGTGGGCGGCAAGGAAGCCCACCCTGGGGTTGAACATGAAAAGTTCGGGTCTCAATTCGCTGAAGGGTATCTCTCGACCGTCGACGGTCACCAGGCGGCCTCCCCGCCCCCGGGCCCGTTCCAGAAACGACTCTAACCGTTTCGAAACGAAGAAGAGCTTCCCGGCTCCGTTGTGGACGTAAAGAACCGTGTCCAGCGCGATCTCTCCGGCCGTTTCCTGCCCCAGAGGGCGAAAAGTGAGGAAGTCGTCCGTCATGGAGAGCACTGTGCCCACCTCAGTCTTGCCGCCCATGGAGATTACGTGGTGACCGGGAAAGGCAGCCAGAGGGAAACCCGTCAGCAATAGCAGGGGTATCGAGATCTTCATTTGCATTTGATCAGGTCCAGACTAAATTTATTCAGGCTTCGGTTATGTCAGTAGGGAAATCCGGGATTGTCCTCACCTTTCTGGCCCTCTCATGCGCAGCGGGTCAGTTCAGGTACTCAGCCGGAGCAGGCCTGGCAGTGGTCTTTCCCGCCCCCGACATGGAGCAGTTTAATTCCACCCTCTCCGACTCGGGACTCAACGAAGTAAGTCCCTTTTGGGTTCCGACGGCAGTGGCAATATCGGTCCAGGCATATCCTTCCCTGCGACTGGGTTACCTCCGTTACTCCAACTTACTCTTGAAGAACCGGTCGTCCGAAAATTGGGCTCTGACCATCAGCATGGTGGGACTCTCAGTGGAATCTTTTTTCAGTTTTCTCAAGAGATTTGAAGCCAACTTTGGATTCTCCCCCATGCTGGCCAAAGCCGACTTCTCCCAGACGGAAACCACCGCCCAGGGTTCGCCTTTTGGCCCTTCCAGCTCGGCCGGCATTCAACACCGGTCCATGGCCTACGTCTCCTGGGTGGGATTGAGGTTCTACCTCAACTCACTTGTGGCTCTGGAGGCAACAACAGGCTATCTGAACCTCACTTTCAAGGGGGACGGCTGGAAAAGCGAAGGCCAGGAAACAGCCATTCAGGGAAAAATCGATATGTCCCGGCCCATGCTGGCATTTGGAATCGTGGTGGGTTGGTGATCCAGTTATTAGTCCGCTCCAGGCAGTAGGCATTATCCAGCGTCCAGTAGCCAATAACCCGAGACGAGCTACGCATCACGCATTACGAATTACGCATCACGCATCACGAATTACGCATTACGCATTACGAATTACGCACTCCGCGCTGATCGGCATACTGGTCTTTGTTCCAGCCATCGTTGTTGGTCAGACCTCCGGAGAGATGGCACCCCCTCCACAGGATCCCTGTGACCATCCGGTGGTGGTCAAAGCCACATCGGAAGGGTTGAATGCCCTGAAGGGGTTAGAAATCCCGGAGTTTATCTATCTGTCCTGGCGCTGCAAGCGGATGGCAAGAAAGGAGGGCCGGCAGGTCGATTTTGATCAGATGTACAGGGAAAAATGGCGAGAGAATTTCGAGGAGTCAAAGGAAATATCGGGCGTGGGGGCGTCTGTTCTGACAGCGACCGTCCTGATTCTCTTCTACTCCTTTACAGCCTTCTCGCTGGGGGCGGAGTGAGGCCAGGAAAGGGGATGTTCTACACTGGTGCTTCGATCTTGAACGAGAGCTTTACCCTGGCGCGGTAGGCGACAACTTTTCCGTCTTCAACCTTCACATCCAGGTCCTTTACCTCCGCGATTCTCAAGTTTTTCAACGTTTTTGAGGCCGTCTCCACCGCATTCTTGACCGCGTCCTCCCACGACGTGCCGCTGGTCCCTACCAGGTCAACAATCTTGTAGATGCTGCCGTTCATTTCGCCTCCTTTCCGTTAGTTCCTCTGGGCCACCATGTAGAGCCAGTTTCTGGGAACAACGTTAAGATCCAGCTCTTTGAACGTTTGTCTTACGGCGCTTTTCAGTGAATGACTTGCCTTGTCCAGGGGGACTCCAGGCATGATGCCGGCGATAAAATCCTCGTATTGACTTATGGTCAACCACCCTTCCAGGGGCATATCTACAGTATGAATCTCCTTTCGGGTGACCTCAAGCCCCCCTTCTTTTAGCAGTCCCTCGTATTGATCCGGGCTGAGCTGTATTCTGGCTTCCACCTTGCTTTCCCTTTTGGGCATGAGGCCGTGGGTGTTTTTCAGATGTTTCAGAGCTTTCAACATCCAGCGCCGGTAGAATCTTAGGGACTCAGGGACCTGGGCACCATCGAAGAAGCTGGTGTTGAAGGCAAACACGCCGCCAGGGCGGAGGACCTGGCGAATCTCTTGTATGAGACCCACCTTGTCTCTTATGTAGTGAATGCCGTTGCAGAACACGATGGTATCGGCCGATCCCTTCACAACCCTGGAGAGGCCTTCCACTTTGCTTTGAACGAACTCCAGGGCAGCGTTTTTCGCGTTGGCCAGATCCCTGGCCGCCTGCTGTAGGGCCGATGAAGATTGGTCGATCCCGATGATCACCGAATCCCGCGCGTTTCGAAGTCTCTCCAGAATGAGCCTCAGGATGGCTCCCGTCCCACACGCTAGATCAACGATTCTCTGGCCCGAGCCCAACTCCAGCATGTCGATGAGTCTGGCATTCAGTTTCCTATAGAATCTTTGTTGGGCGAAATCTGAGAAGGAAAAGTCCTTACGGTTCATGGTATCACCTGTCCCCCGGGTTGGTTTTGTCTTTGAATGTTACTGAACCTGGAAAAAAAAGACCACACAATTCAGGGACTGGCGCCTGATTTCT
>JBHIAI010000108.1:0-6043 GCA_046861655.1 Fidelibacterota bacterium
CTGGTCGTTTCATCTACGATCTTCGACGCAATGACCACATCAGTACCTCTGGCCTGCACCTCTTCGATGGCCCTGGCCAGGATACTGTCTCCGTGGGCCGGAACCAGGTCCGACATCCCCCGTCTCGCCAGCTCCCGCCGGATACCTTTCAGGTGCTCCGACCGGGATTCGGGAGCATCAAGCTGAATATCGAAAACGATCACCTTCGCCCCCGCTCTGGACAGGTTTCGGACCACCTGTGCCCACACCTCCCGTGGGTAGGGCCAGGTCCAGGGCACCAACCGGTAGGTCTCATCGTCAATGTCCACGAGGACTACGTCCAGACTATCCTTGGGTATCTCATTCCTGGCCATCCATCCCGAAAGAGGTCCCCGGATCCTGAAGGCGAAATCGATGGCCTTCAGGTCCAGATTCTCGAAGGCATGAAGGCGGTGAAGCAAGAGAATGACTAAGATGGAGCCGACCGTCAGCCCCAGGCCCCCCAGATTCTTCTTGAAGAACTTAAGAGCGGAGATCATAGGAGAAGAGTAACTGCGGCATCAAAATACGTAATTCGCCGAGAATTTCATAGCCAATGTTCCCAGTTTGATCTCGTCTTCCGTCCTGCGAATCTTTGACGTGAAACTCACTTTCGCCGAAAGGGCGTCAAACAGCCTGAACCTGATCGAACCGGCGGATCCGTACTGGGAATACTGGGAGATTCCGCCCACCTTCAGGTACGAGAGACCGCCTGTGAATGTGAGCCGTTTTTCTGTAGTGTAGGTGACCTGGAATCCCCCACTGGTAAGCGTCGACTCCCCGCCTGTCCCCGTGGCAGCGGCCACGCCGGGAAGGGTCACCACGTACCGGGAAAGACTCAGAGTAGCCTGGAGAGGGATGGTGTAGCGGGCGGAAGTCACGACGGATACGGATCGCGAATTGGACGTGAAGGGGACGTAATCCTGAGCTCTGTCTTCCACCAGGAGATCCTCAACGTCAATCCAGTTCAGGGTAGCCAGAACGTTGTATTTCACGGTTCGAGAGGGGATAGGAATACTCAGTGAAATCAGTCGATTGTTGGTGCGGGAATCCTCCCGTTTGTCCTCGAATGCCAGGGAATCCACCCCGGCGACACTGGTGTAAACAAGGGTATCGAGTTCAGTCTTCCCGTTGGATCGAGTCACCGACTGGAGATTCATGGTTACTGTGGGCAGGTCCACGCCAGGTGCGAAGATCACGCTGGTCACGACCGTATTCTGGGTGTATGGATCCACAACACTTCTTAAGATCTTGTTGTTCCTGTTCTTATAACTGAAACTGGCGGTGAGGGTATTGTCAAAAAGGCGGATCCGGTCGGATAGATCGAACTCCCGCCTGTTGGCTGAAAGGTAGGGATTTGCCAGAGAGTTAAACTGGGGACCCACCTGCGAATACCCGATCTGGAAGGTGTTGTCGTAGTAGTAAGCCCTCATTTTCAACTGGTAGGCAGCGGAGGGCATGTTCATGATCGCAGCCACCGGGGTCTCGTTTGCCGCTTCCACGTCCACAGGGATCAGGGGTACCATAAAGGCGTTCACGATGAACAGGTCCTGGAATGCTGAGGGGTCGATAATGTCCTCGAGGGAAAACCCGGTTCCTGTCACCATGCCCTCCTCATCGTAGGTCCTTCCCAGGTATCCGTCGGCCGAATCATCGAGAGCTGTGTCGAGTTGGGCCAGGGTCATGGCTCCATCCCAGATATTCCTGTTCAGGAAGCTCATGGCCCATGCCGTATTAAAGGTGAGTCGTCGATCGTCGAAAGACAGCTCTCCGTCGAACCCAAACACAAGGTTGTCCTTGGGATCGTCTCCCCCCCAGTTATTGTCGGCCAGCTCGAACCGGGCTTTCTGGACGAATTCAGAGTAGGTGTACGTTCCGGGCTCCATGCCCTCCCCTGTGACCGTCACGTAATCCCTCCAATCCGGAACGGTGAATCTTGCGTCGGGCCACTCCTTCCGAACCGTCTCCAGGTCATCGTTCGCCTTCTGGAGGTTCAGCCCAAGCCGGAACCTGTTAAAGAGATTGAGCGAAAGACGATAGGCAAGATAGTTTCTGGAGAAGGTGTATCCAACTCTGTCCAGAATGTACAGGGGAGCTCCGGTTTCATCGGTAATCACGTCCGTCACGCGGTACGATTCGTTGGAGCCCAGGGAACCCTGGACGGCCCTTTCCAACTCTCCCCGTACCATCTGGAAGCGAATCCAGTTGAGATCCACGTCTATCCCCAGTCCCCTGACCCGTTTTCCGTCAATGGTGTACGATGAAAGGACCGGGGTGAAATCGCCTATGCTCACAGCGATATTATCCCCGGACAGAAAGGTGACCGAGTAGCGGTTCCTGGGCTGTCTGAACGGATTCTCATCGGAGGTGAGTCTGAAATTGGTCTGAAGGCCTAGCCATTGCCATCCCCCCTTGAAGGTGATCGTGGACTGGCCGATGGTCCGGGTATCCCCTTCCACCCGATCCAGGGAAAACTCCGTTAACGATTTCCCGGAATAGGCGAATTCGTCCAGCGGGGTAACGATCTCCGACGCCCGCCCCGTCACGTTGAAGGACCATGTTACGGGCTGGAGGCGGAACCCGTGGACGTTGTTCAATTCGATCCTCACTGTATGGAGACCGGGATCCACCAGCGCCGGGGAATAAGTCAGAATCTCCCGTGTGATAACAGCATCGGAGGTGACCTCCCGATTGTCCAGGAACAGTCGCACGGATTCCACATCCAGGGCCCGGACGTTGAAGAGGGAGGCCACAATGAGGACTTCCGCGGTGGTCACCACCTCGCCCTTTTCCGGGCTGATGATCAGCACATCGGCCGTTAGTGTCTGGCTTCCCCGGGCTCTCTGGCGAAACGGAGGAGGTGCTTCCGCGGCAACCTCCACGGTGAGGACATAGGGGGACTCGAGGGGATTCTCGGAAGGAAAGGCCAGGGAAGATCCATCGTCCAGAAGAAAAATGAGGGCATACTCCAGTCCTTCCCCCACCACGTTTTCCTGGGGGATAGTGGCCTGCCAGGACCCTTCCCTGAAGGTCATCACCGCCTCCCGGTAGGCACTCTGCCCTCTGATCCTGTGGTACACCCGGGCCTCCACCACCGTTGCATCCCCCAGGACGACGGCCTCCATGTCCAGGGCCTTTCCCGATCGGGCCGAGGCAGGAGGAATATGATACAGGACGGCCGACGCGAAAGCACTTTCGCACAACAGCAGGATGGCCAGAGAGGTTGAACGAAGGAAAACAGGGAATGAAAGGGTCATGTTTAGACCCGGGCGGGCTGGGGTGGAGGCACGAAGACTACGGAAGAAAATGGACGGGCCTAGTCATAGTTTATGATCAGATCACGTTCTTCTCCATCTTCATTTCTGAACCGAATCCGAAGTTCCTTCATCTCTTCTCCCGCTTCCTCCACGTCCTCAGGGACGTCGTCGGGACTGGTGGTAACCACGTCCGCTGACCCGTCCGGTGAGGAGAATCCGGTCTGACCGGCACCCACAGTAACCACGATTCCGGAGATGAGGTTGGTCAGTTCAACCGTACCTGCCAATCCAAACAGCTGGTCTCCCCCTTCCGGATCGGACACGATCCAGAAACTCGTCCCCTTCACTGACGCTGTGGAGGTGGGAGTGGAAATGACAAAATCCCCTTTTCGCTGCTTTGGTACTTCTGCCTTAAGGGTTCCGGCCGTCATGTCGATGCGCTTGGAGATCCCCTCCCCCTGGCGTTCGCCCCGGATCTCCAGGTCCGTATTCCCCCTTATTTTCAGCATGCTCTTGTCATCCAGGTACACGAGAAGGAGAAATCCGTCGGCGCCGGTCCGGACAAAATCCTTGTCGAAAAGAATGGTTCCCGGTGACAAAGCTGAAAACTCTTCCTGGCCGGAGGGCCTTCGTTCCACCGCGTTCCTTACCTTGGTCCCCACAGCCACTCTGTCCGCCGAGCCCAGAGGGGTGATCAGAAAGGTCATCAGCCACCCGACCAGAGCCGCGGAAACAGTGAGATTCCCCTGGAGTGGACGGATCATGATTACTCCACCGACACGTTCACGATGGACACAGATTGGTTCATCATCTCGTTGATAAGACCAAACACGGCATCCACGGGTACCTCCAGTCCGTTTATCATGTAGGTCCCCGTCGGGGTGAACCCCGACAGTTCACCCCCGGTCCCGAAATAGGCGTTGAACTGTTCTTCGCCCATGACGTCCACCAGTTGGAGGAGAATGGGATGGACGATTTCGGGGGCGGCCGCCTGCTGGGTTACGTCGGCAATCTTGAACACGAAAATGGGGCTGATGAACGAGTCGGTCCCTTGTGTGGTGGGCAGATCCTTTCGCACCTGCCAGGCATAGACCTCTCCCGGAATCAGTTCAATAGCACCGGAGAAGGGATACTGGAAGGTGGTGGTGATTCCCACCGGTTCCCATCCCTCCGTATAGTCCATGGGAAGGACGGTCACGTCCTCTACGGCTTCCTCTGGTGAACTGTGGGATTCAGGGTCGAACGGGGCCACGCGGATAAACGACTCGCATCCCGGGCACGGTTCCGTTTCCCATTGAAATATGGGATATGGGGTAAACACCATGTTGTCGGAGGTGTCCGTCAGGGCATCCCCGCCGGGACTGATGAGATTCAGGGAGGTGGGCGTGGTGACCAGCAGGACTTCGGTCACCTCGTCAGTCAGGACCAACTCCTCTGGCGACGGACCGGAGTTCACGTGGACCTGAAAGGAGTATTGGCCGTCGGGAAGTTTCCCTGTGGACATGATGGAGCTCAGCATGCTTTCGAACTGGGATATGTCCAATTGTTTGAGGATCCGGACCGTGAAGTCTTCGATGGAACGCCCCTGGACGTCAACCAGGGTGGTGGTTTCTGTGGAGAGTTCCCGGTTGTCAAACCGTACATCTGCCTCCATCCGGAAAGGATCGGTTTTGACGTGGAGGACGGAAGTGTTGCTGGGGATGCCCAGGGCCGGGGAGACCACGGATATGGAGAAGTCTATTTCGACCCAGACCTCCTGGGTCTGGTAGTCCCCTGATTCTTCTGCAAGCCGGTAGCTGAACAGGATGACGTCGGTGGCTCCCGTGGCGGGGTCGAAGCTGCTGACATAGTAGGTGGCGTAGGGAACGAATCCGGGTTCGGGCAGAAGTTTCACCGACTGGGCCCAAAGGAATCCTCCCAGGACCGGGACAAGAAGGAAAACAGAACGGAGTGGCCGGTTCACGAGTGTGCCTCCGAGGGCAATTTAGGGGAACCGGGTATTCCTGGCTGTGACATAGGTCAAATCAGAGGGTCTACAATAGAAAGCCCTTACGGTGGAATTTATGGTCGCGTTTCGGGTAAGTCAATCAAAACGAAAACCCCCTGATTCTCAGTATGGATTCAGGGGGTTGAGAAGTTTCCCGGCGACGACCTACTCTCCCGTCCTGTCGCCAGGGCAGTACCATCGGCGCTGTAGGGCTTAACTTCCGAGTTCGGAATGGGATCGGGTGTTTCTCCTACGCCATGGTCGCCGAGAAAGGTTGAGAGTCCCGGTGGTTCTTACCGGGAAATTGTCAAATAACGGGTTGACAATTGGTGGATGGACCGGAAGGAATTGTGGAATACAAAAGTGTTGATAAAGCCTGACGGCTGATTAGTATCACTCGGCTAAATCCGTTACCGGACTTACACCTGTGACCTATCGACGTTGTCGTCTCCAACGAGCCTTCACCTCCGACCGAAATCGGAGAGGGAAACCTTATCTTGGGATGGGCTTCGCGCTTATATGCTTTCAGCGCTTATCCCAACCGAACGTAGCTACCCAGCAGTGCCCCAGATAGGACAACTGGTACACCAGAGGTTCGTCCGTTCCGGTCCTCTCGTACTGGAAACGGCTTCCCTCAAGTTTCCTGCGCCCACGGCGGATAGAGACCGAACTGTCTTACGACGTTCTAAACCCAGCTCACGTACCACTTTAATGGGCGAACAGCCCAACCCTTGGGACCTTCTCCAGCCCCAGGATGTGATGAGCCGACATCGAGGTGCCA
>JBHIAI010000109.1:0-6011 GCA_046861655.1 Fidelibacterota bacterium
ACATTCTCACCAGCCTTGGACTGTTCCTCATTCTCTTCGCCGTCATTATCTTCGGCTCCCGGCTCCTCCTGGGCGGCAGGACCCGCGCCGAACTGAAGAGAATCCAGGAGCCCGCCCCTTCCCCTTTTCAGTCCCAGAACCGGCTGTTATCCCGGCCGATTATCGTGTTTGTACTCATCCTTCTGGGGCTGTTCATCCTCTTGTTTCCTACATGATTCGCTACATCATCGACGGCCATAATCTGATCCACACTGTCTCGCCGTACCTGGACCTTCTCGACCGGTCCTATACCCGGGCCCTCAAAAAGGTTACCGAAGATATAGACACATACACTCAGTCCAAGAACGTAGAAGCCGTCCTGGTCTTTGACGGCAACCCTCCCTGGGAACCGCCGGAGACAGCGGGCAACCTCTCCCTCATATTCAGCGGGGAGGACCGGGAAGCCGATTCCGTCATCGCTGACCGGGCCAGGCAGTGGCAGGGACCCCAGACCGTGGTCGTTTCCCGGGACGGGGGGATCAGACGAATGGCTGCATCGATGGGATGCCGGACTGCCTCCCCCGGCGAATTCTACCGGCTGATTCGCTTGAAAAAACGGGAGGGGACCCCAACTCCGGAAGGACCGAAAGGGAAGTCAGACGGCCTCGCCCCCCACCAGGTTGAATCCTGGAAAAAAGAGATCCAACAGGCCCTGGCCAAAAAGAAAAAAGAAGATCATCGCTAGACTCCTGCAGGTAGAAAGGGGCGAATCCAGGAGCGTATTCGCCTTCTTTCTGGGGTTTTTCTTTCTCATCTCGGCCCTGGTGGTGGGCAAAACCGCCCGCGATACTCTCTTCCTTTCCCGGTTTGATCCTGCTTTCCTGCCCCATATGTACGTGGCGGTAGCTGTGGCCATCGGGACTGTAGTGGCCCTCTACAACCGTCTTACCAGGGGCGTCTCGCAGATTCGGGTGGCCATGGCCACCTTCGCCCTGGGAGCCGTTTCCTTCCTGATTATCCAGAGTGTCCTGAGCCGGTGGGTTTACCCCATTCTGTACGTCTGGATGGATGTTATCGGGACCCTGTGCGTTATACAGTTCTGGTTTCTTACGGGCCGGGCCTTCAACGCCAGACAGGCCAAGCGCCTCTTCGGTATCATCGGCAGTGGAGGTGCCCTGGCCAACACGGCCGTGGGCTTTGCCATCCGGCCGTTTGTGGGCGTCTTCGGAACTGCGCCCCTGTTGACCCTGACCTCCGCCTTTCTTCTGCTCTCGCTGATCTCTGTTGTGTATCTCAAACAGTTTCTACCGGATCATCCCCCCGTAGCGAAGAGACCTGCGAGGGAAAGGAAATCGGACCCCGGAGGTCTGTTTAAACGGCCCTATCTCATCACCATCGCCGTAGCCGTGGCCCTCTCCGCCCTGGTGTCATCCCTGGTGGACTATCAGCTGAAAATCATCGCCAGCAGGACCCTGGATGAGTCTAGCCTGGCAAGCCTGTTTGGCCTGCTCTACGGCATCATCGGAGTCGCCTCGGTGATCATGCAGTTTTTCGTCACGGGTAGGATTCTCACCCACCTGGGAATCGCCTGGGGACTCACCTTTCTTCCTGCGGCCCTCATCATGGGTAATGTGATGGTCCTGGCTTTCCCCGTGATTATGTCCGCGGTCATGGCCAGAGCCGGCGATCAAATCTTCCGGTTTACCCTGCATGACGCTTCCACTCAACTGCTATGGGTTCCCGTTCCCATGAGCGAAAAGAAACGAACCAAACCCATTATCGACGGCACCATCAAGAACGCGGCCCAGGGAGTATCCGGCATCCTTATTCTGGCTATCACCTCCCTGGTGGACGTGAGATACCTGAGTATCCCCTCCCTCATTTTCCTGGCGGCCTGGATTCTTTCCAACGACCGCCTGAAAAAGGGATACGTCCACCAGCTCGAAAAGGCCATACGGAAACGTCAATTGAATTTCGAAACCCTGCAGGTAGACCACACCAATCCCCTGGTGGTAAAGGCCTTGAGGAGGACCCTTAGGACCGGCGACGATGCTCAGATCCTGTTCGTCCTGAATACCATGAAAGACCTTCCCCTCGCCCCATGGGCCGAAGACCTGGGATCCCTGTTTGAGTCAGCCTCACCCAGGGTGAGAGCGGAGATTCTGAGGCTCGCAAGAAAGGAGCCTGAAGTCATTCCCGATGAGGCAGTTATGGCAAGCGTGTCATCCAGCCACGATGTCGTGGCTTCCGAGGCTATGACGGTCTGCGGAGAGCGAAATATCGCCGGCTCTCGCGAGAGCCTCGAGAGGATCCTTACCTTCGCATCAAACAACCGGCCCCTGCGGCGGTCCGGGGCGGCTTCCGGGTTGATACTGATGACCCAGAACAGCCACCAGAAGGCCCGATCGGTCCTGGACGATATGCTGGTCCACCCTGATCCCCCGGTCCAGGTCGCTGTCCTCCAGCTTTCCGCCAGCTGGCGATCTGCCTCTCTTGTCAGCCTTCAAACCCTCATGTCTCTTCTGGGCAGCCAATCACCCGACGTCCGCAACGAAGCCATCCACGTCGCTTCGCGCCGGCTGGACCCCAATCTCATACCCTCCCTGGCCGACTGCCTGAGTGATCCCTCCACGCGTCCGGCGGCCCGAAGAGCCTTAAGGAATTTTGAATCCTCGAAGGTATCCACTGTCCTCGCCCACAGGCTGAGGGACCCGGGTATTCCACCGATGATGGCCACGGGTATACTCCGGTGCCTGGGGGATCACCCTTCAGATCAGGTCCGGGATGTCCTGATGGAAAAACTGACCTCGTCGGAAGGTACCGTGGCCCAAGAAAGCGCAGACGTCCTGGGAAAGATGGTCCAGGTTACTCCGCTTTCCCCCACACAGGTCCGTACTGTTGAGATCTCGCTGGACAAACAAGTTCGCCAACTCTACCGGACCCTTTCCCTCCTGGCGGCCTTTGAGGATGAGGAAGAAGCCTTTCTGGTAAGGGACCTTCTGAATCATCGCATTCAGAAGGGAAAAATCCATGCCCTGAAACTGAGTCTTCTTCCCTACCCGGAAGCTCCTGTGAGAAGTCTCACCGCCGCCCTGGCCTCGTCGGACAGGACTGCCCTTCCCAACGTCCTGGAGATTCTGGACACCCTTCTATCCAGGGAAAACAGGCGGAAGCTCTTGCCCTTTTTCGATCCCTCCTCTCCCCCTGTCCATTCCGAAGACCCTGGTTTGAGGGAGACAACCCTGGTCAAGTGGGCCAAATCCGGCGATCGGTGGACTTCAGCCGTAGCTCTCCATACCATACTCACACCCCGGTTCATCTCCCACCTCGCCGACCTGACCTGGGAAGAGGTATCCCGGTCCCCCTTGCAAAGGGAAATGGTGTCAAAACGGTGGGACCGTTATGGACTCACGGTGGAATCCCTGCCCGGCTTTTCTAAACCATCATGGATCATGGAGGATATACCTATGTATACGACTCTGGAGAAAACCATTTTCATGAAGGGGGTTGACCTGTTCCGTGATATCCCTGGGGAAGAGGTGTCCCATGTGGCCCAGATTGCGGAAGAAGTCGTTTGCCCATCAGGCAAGGACATTTTTGACGAAGGGGACGCTGGCGATTCCATGTACATCATCATGAACGGCACGGTCAGGATTCACAAGAATGACAAAGAGATAGCTGTCCTGAGGGAGGGGGAGTTCATGGGGGAAATGGCCGTTCTGGATCAGGAATCAAGATCCGCGACGGCCACCGCCACCGATGATACCGTACTACTGGAGATTACCGGGGAAGATTTCTACGATCTTCTGGCGAGCCGTATGGAAATCATGCAGGCCATTGTGAGGGTTCTTACCACCAGACTCCGGCAGTCCATCACCTCATAACTCGTGGAATCGAGTTACACGTTGCCCGGGATAACGGTGAACGCCAGCCCCTGAATTGAATTACCGGCTTTCAGATTCGTCCGGCTGAACGGAATCCGAAAGGGCCTCCTCAAGACCTTTCTGGACGGCCCCGGAAACCCTGTCCTTCACCGATTCCCCCATCTCGGTTACTTTGGTGGAAATGGCCTCCTCCACCTGACCGACCTGCTCCCTCACCGACTCTCTGAGAGCTTCGGGACTTGTGGGGACCTCCTGGCCCGTCCAGGCCAGGTACCCCAGATAGACCGCCAGAATCAACACTGCGAACAGGGCCAGTTTGATCAGCCGCTTGATCAGAGCGAATACCAGAAGGACAGCCAGGACAATGACCACGGCCAGCAGGACGGGATTTCCGGCAAATTGATCCCTCAAGAAGTCCATAGTCACCTGCCACTCGGGCCGACAGCAGGAATCATCACCTCCTGTCCCACCAGAAGCATGTTCGGATTGTGAATGGTTTCCCGGTTCGCTCGATGAATCTCCGTCCAGCGGGACCCCTGACCCAGGTAACGTTCGGCTAGGGACCACAGAGTGTCTCCCGTCCGGACAGTATGAATCAACGGAACCGGTTCGGAACCGCCCGGTTCCTCCGTCAGCTCCGTGATGACCACCGGATGAGCAATCCTAGCCAGAAAAGGCTCGAACTCAAAACCAGGACTGTTCTCTGAATCGTGGCATCTCACACAGCTTGCTTGTGTGATGGCTGCCGCGGGACTCACACTCGGTTCACTCAGGTGTCCCGCTGCCACGTAGTGACACTCCGTGCAGGTCACGTTTTTCAGACCCCGGGTAATATTGTAATTGAGATATCCGTCATCGCGCCCATACCCGGTTGTGTGGCACGCAAGACATTCAGGAGTTTTCTCCTTGTGATCGGACACCAGCGTTTCAAAAGCACCGGCGTGACCCGTGGACATCCAGTGTTCGTACTGGGATGAATGGCAGCCGGCGCAGGCTTCCACCGAAGTCACGGCAAAACCGTCCGGAATGGGAGGAATCCGCTCCACCACACCTCCGGCCCGGATGCGGCTCAGACGGTTGTACTCCACAATCATGGCCACCACCTTTGGATCGTTAGGAAGATCAATATCCATGGCTACCAGATCGCCTTGGTATTCCTCAATCCTCTTCTCTTCATCCAGGGTTAGTTTCAGTCGCCCCACGTAGTAACCGTCCCCTCCGGCCTGAACGATGACTGTGTTTCCAACTTTCTCCGGCTCCTTCATGACCGTTTGGGTGTGGGCACCCACGATCACGTCGATTCTCGCAAAAGTCCGGGCAATCTCCCGGTCCCGGTCGATGCCGAGATGGGACAAGAGAATCACTACGTCCGACCGCCCCTTCATTCCGGCCAGACGTTCTTCAAGAGCGTCCAGCGGGTTTTTCACCCGCACCGAATCCGCTACCCGGCGGGGATAGAGCCGGAAGATGTCAGGATTCATCAGCGAAAGTATGCCAAACCTCACCCCTTCCCGACTGACCACAATCTCCCGGGAAACGTTGGCTATGACAGGAGTGTCCAGATTGGTGGATACAAAAGGAAGCTGGGACGACTCGATGAGGCCCGAAATGAAGGACACACCCCGGAAAAATTCCTGGTCTCCCAACCCCATCGCGTCATAATCGATCAATTCGTGGGCCCTGAAGGCAATACTGTCCTTGAGGGTGTTTCTTGTGGCAGAGAGAAAGTCCCCTGCATCCACCAGCACCGTATTGGGGTGCTCCTTGAGCCACTCCCGGACAAACAAGGCCCGTTTTTCCAGGGAACCGTAGGATTTCCCCGGGCACAGGCAGTTTTCCAGGGCACCGTTGGTGTTATTGGTATGCAGAATGAAAATCTCGGTCGAACCGAGTGCCGGTGCTGCAAGGAGGTACAGGAATGAGACAACAAGGACGGTGGAACCCGGGCTGGAGACGAGTCTTTTCATCTCACCGATTAAGGCACCGGAAATATGGAGGAAATGGCCCGACATTTCAAGAGGAAAAAACAGGCGGGTGCGTCCCGAGCCTCAGGCCCGGTTTCCGTGGGAACTTCTGTCGAGGATGGATTCCCGGTCCCGCCCGGGCGGGAGGCACAGGAGGGAGGCTGGTTCAGCCGCAGGTTCTCTT
>JBHIAI010000110.1:0-6006 GCA_046861655.1 Fidelibacterota bacterium
TGGACGTTTCGGAAACGGGGGACCTGGTGTACGTGGCCGACGGAGCCGCAGGATTGAGAATCATCGACGTCTCAAATCCGCAGGCGCCTGAGCTGTTGGGTGGCGTGCGGACCTCCGGGACGGCGAAAGACGTGGCTATGGCTGGCCGGTACGTATTCGTGGCTGTAGGAGCTGGCGGGGTCGATATGGTGGATGTATCCGACCCTGGGAATCCTGTTCTTGTGGAAAACTACAATACATCCGGATACGCATCCAGGGTGTCTGTGAGTGGCAGTTTGGTCGCAGTGTCGGACTGGGAGGACGTGCAAATTCTCAGATGGGATGATACCCCTTCGCTATCTCTGGCAGGATTCAAGAATAGCGGGGGAAGGGTTATGGCAGTGAGCATGATAGGGGACATTGTCTATTCTGCTGAGTGGATCACCTTCCGGACCTTTCAATTCGGTCCCGTCGACGGGCCCGATCTCGATGTGTCGGAACGACATGTGGGAATTCCGTATACAGAGGAGGGAGAATGTCAGGGTGCCTCCTTTACACTATCCAACAATGGCACGAAGTCCCTGATCATCGAGGACATAGTGATTGGACACCCGGACTACGAGATTTCTGTATCAAGCGGGGAGATCCCCCCAGGAAGGACAGACGAGGTGCTTCTAACGTACTGTCCCTCATCGGAGAACGGACATACCAGTCTGAGAATTCAGTCCAACGATCCCGATGAACCGGCACTTGGCGTGGTGCTTGAAGGGAATTCACCGTGGGGACTGGATATGGGACAAGAGGCACCTGATTTCACACTCCCGTCCGTCAACGATTACGGCGAGATCACCTTGAGCGAACTCCGGGGCCGGGTGGTTGTCATTGCCTTCTTTGCCAGCTGGTGACCAGCCTGTGCTCCGGAGTTTTCGGACCTGGAAATAAGTATCTGGCAGGAATTCCAGGATGACGGAGTCCTTGTCCTGGGGATTTCCTACCAATCAGAATCAGTACTTGAGAGCTTCATAGAACATCAAGGGATCACGTTTCCCGTTCTTCGTGACATCAGCGGTGTTTACTCATCCTACAATATTCGTGGAGGAGCTTCTCCCTACCCGAGGGATTTTATCGTTGACACAGAAGGGATCATCCGTTTCGCCGACACGGAATACGATCCCGGTACCATGATCACCATCATAGAATCGCTCGTAGGTGAGGTGGCCACAGGGGGCAAGGATGAGAAGCCTGCCGTTCCGGGTGATTTTTCAGTATCGTCGATCTACCCCAACCCGTTTAACCCCGCCACCACCATAGAGTTCATTTCCCAGGTGAACGCCCTGGTGACCCTGACGGTCTACGATCTTCTAGGAAGAGAATTGGACACAATCTTTGACCAATACGTTCGTCCCGGAAGACACAAAGTCTCGTGGAGGGCTAAGAACATTCCCTCGGGAATCTATTTCCTCAGGATGGAAGCGGTTGATCCTTCGCGTGGGTCCCGGGAGGGACGGGTCCCAGAAGGACAGATGGGAGATAGTTTTGCGGAGACGAGGAAGGTGATCGTATTGCGGTGAAGAGTGTGCACTGTAAGGGGACGTGGTTCCTCGTGTTCTCCTTGCTCATGGGAATCCCACTTGAGGGGTCCCACGGGCAGAACGCTGCGTCATGGTGGAACCATACCGTTTTCTATGAGATATTTGTGAGGAGCTTCTACGATAGCGATGGGGACGGAGTGGGCGACGTACAGGGTCTGATTCATAAGCTGGACTATTTGAATGACGGGGATCCCGCCACGACCTCTGATCTTGGAGTTACGGGAATCTGGCTGATGCCGGTATCCCCGTCGCTGAGCTATCATGGTTATGATATCATAGAGTATCGTGATATTGAAGAAGACTATGGCACGCTGGACGATTTTTCCTCCTTCATGGATAGTGCTCATGCCCGTGGCATCAAAGTCATCGTGGACCTCGTACTGAATCACACGTCCGACCAGAATCCCTGGTTCGAAGAATCGGCATCGTCCCAGGAGTCGCCTTTCAGGGACTGGTACGTGTGGGTTCAAGAAGATCCTGGATACACCGGACCCTGGGGACAGCAAGTCTGGCATGAGAGGAACGGGGCCTACTATTTTGGACTCTTCTGGGGTGGTATGCCCGATCTAAACTACCGGAATCGTGATGTGAAGAGCGAAATGTTCGATGTGGTCCAGTTCTGGCTGGACACGATGAACGTCGACGGCTTCCGGCTGGACGCCATAAAACACCTGTTCGAGAATGACGAGGTCATGGAAAACGCCCCGGAGACACTCGATTTCCTGGAGGACTTCAGACAGTTCTACAAGAAGATCAATCCAGAGGCCGTCACCGTAGGGGAAGTATGGTCGCCCACAGAGATAGTTGCCCTGTATTCTGATGGAACAAAGGTCGATTTCTGCTTCGAGTTTAACCTGGCCTATGCCATAATCGATGCCGTGAACCAGGGGCAGCCGGCAACCATACTTGACCGCATGAAAACGGTTATGGAAAGCTATCCCCATCTTCAGTATGCCCCTTTTCTAACGAATCATGATCACGACCGGGTATTCGGGTTGCTAGGGGAGGATCGAGGCAGGATGAAACTTGCGGCGGCCGTATATCTTACGCTGCCAGGGGTGCCCTTTATCTACTACGGTGAAGAGATTGGGATGACAGGATCGGGACGGGACGAGAACAAGAGAACGCCCATGCAGTGGACCGATGGGTCAAACGCCGGGTTCACGGTAGGGGATCCGTGGTATCCCGTGAATTCTGATTACGCGGATGCAAACGTTGAGGACATGAAGCGGGATGAAAACTCTCTCTGGAACTGGTACAGGACTCTAATCACCCTCAGGAATGAGAATGAAGCCTTAAGGGTAGGAGACTACGTGTCGTTGACCTCCCATGTCGACGCTCTTCTTGCTTATGCCAGAAGATCAGATGACGACATGGTGATCCTGCTGCACAACTTCGGGGACCCAATCATAGCGTATCCTGACCTAACCTTGCCGGAATCGAACCTGATTCCGGGCGAATACACGGTCACGGACTTGATTGCCGGAAACTCCCTCGGAACCGTGACCATCAATAGCTGGGGTGGATTCTCAGAATGGCGGCCGTCGGTTGAACTGGGCTCGAAGGGAACGGTCATCCTGAGAGTCGAGGACTCAGGGGTAGGTGTGCACCCAGACGATCCCCCTGGAGGTCCTTTTCCCGGGAAGGTCGAGCTGGCCCAGAACTTTCCCAACCCTTTTAATCCTGCCACCACCTTCCGCTTTTCTCTGGATGAGAAAACCTACGTCACGCTCACGATTTGGGATATCCATGGAAGACAAATCAGAACATTGGTTAAGGGTGTTCAAGGACCCGGATCGATGATGGTAGCCTGGGATGGGACTGACGATCTGGGCGAACCGGTTAGCGCGGGGATTTACCTCACCCGCATGGAAGCCGGGAGCTTCAGCCAAACCCGCAAGGCGGTATTGATCGAGTAAGGTTGACCCTTTCCCAGGAAGACTTGTGAACAGGGACCGCAGTCACCGCCCCACTTATCTACGGGCTACTCCCCGATGGCGTCCATGGCCTTGGAGCGTACGAAGGCGTAGGACCAGGTGTCTTCGTTCCAGGACGCTGCCTTTTCAAACAGATCGGCGGCTTTGTCCGCACTGCCCGCCCCGGATTCGGCTGTGGCCCAGTGGTAGAGAACGAAAGGATCTTCATCGTCCGCCTGTTGGAAGTGGGCGATGGCCTCTTCGTGCTCTCCCCTCTTCGTGGAGATGAGTCCAAGCAAGCCATGATGAGCTTCCACGGAAGAGGGATCCTGCCGTGCTTTCAGTTTGGTTTCATGTTTTTCGGCCGCCGACAGTGCGGCGTCAAAGTCGCCCCGCCCGGCAGAGATCAGCGCGTCCCAGTATAGGGCGAATTGACCATACAATTCCCGATAGTAGGGAACGATTTCAGGGCTCTCCAGTAGTCTTCTCATGTCAGCCAAAGCCGCTTCTGCCTGGTCCAACTCGCCCATTTCGTAGCTAACCCGGGTCCTGCCCAAGTGATAAAAGGCGGCTCTCCTTGGTAGGCCGGATTCGGTGCAGATTTGCACCGCCCGGTCGAAAGCCGCCATGGCTTCTTCAAGGTTCCCCTCGTAGAGCCAGGTCCTGGCAAGAGCACCCTGTTGAATCGCTTTGCCGGCTGGTGTTTGCGTCATTTCCATGGCCTTCTGAACCGCAGCCCGGCCGTCAGCAAACTTGCCAATCCAGCATTTGATGATGCCGATGCTCTTCTGTGAGGCCGTGAAGGTTGAATCGAGTTCCACCGCTTTCTTGAAGTGTTCAATCGCAGAATCATCATAACCCTCCCTTCATAGGAAAAAACACCGGACCCCATCTTTCCGGTATCAACTTGGCTTACAATCTAGCCTGTCATTGGTCATCCCACGTTCGAATGGTATTGTTTCTCCCCCTGGAAGCAACAGTTTTCTTTACTTCGAATTGTCCCATGTGCGTAGACAGATCAACTGACTCCGGTGACTCCAGTCACTCAGCTCAGGACAGGAACCTTGATTCTCGTTCCCTGATTGTCTAAACTCACGTGGAAGCCTGGGAATGAACAGAATGACACCCCCAGTATCTTTATCTCATCCAGGATGGCACGCATTCCTTGCCATACTGCCCTGACGGAGGATGAGATCGTGACCTTACCGCGTTTTTCCCGTCCCAGGAACCCGTCAAACTTGAAGCCGTGAAAAAACCAAGGAGTTGAATCACAAGGCATGACTGAGCTATTCTTTGTTCTCAGGGTAGTCCACATCATCAATGCCATCCTCATGGCATGGCCCTTCTATGCCCTGGTGTCTGTGAACCAGCGTGCCCGTTTGGGACCGCCCCTGGGGGACCGGGCGGACACCTTCATAGAAAACATCATCAAGAACCGCACCATTCCCTGCTTCGTTTTTCAGGGCACTGCCCTGGCCACCGGTCTGGCTCTGGTGCTCCTCAGGGGAGAGGGTCTTCAGCCGTTACTGGCCAGCGCCGCATTGCTGGCGAAGTTTGTCATGCTTCTTCTTATCGCGGGCTTACTTTCCTACGTGCACGTGAGCGTCCAGCCCAGGATTGATGCTCTTTTCGCAAAGGGTGGCAGCCCGGTGGAAAAGGAGGTGGCATCCCAGATAGGGACCCTCCGGTCCCGGCGCAAGGGGATAGCGGCGGTGTGCCTGTTGGTCGTACTGACGTCGGCCATGCTGGGGGTGCAGGGCTGGGTCCCGTTTCCCGGGTGGTTGACGGCTGTCATGATGTTCGCGATCGTGCTTTTCACCTGGAGAGCTTACACGAGCGTGACACCCTACGGCTGGATGTAGTCCATCCGTCTCGTCTTATTTATTACGGGGTCGCGGGGTCGGACCAAGCTAAGCTATCGATATTTAAGGAGAATCGCTCCGAAAGCAGGAGGTTTGGAGCCCTAGAAGGTCCTTTTTGGTGCCGAAATGACCTCTCTAAGAGCCAACGTGGGCTGGTATGCACTTTCCGTTGGCTTGAGGCCTTGCGTTTCAACCTCTTAGACGTGCCTTTTTTCCGCCCAAAAGGATACTCCAGGGGTGAAATCTAGCTGTGTTCCAAGCGATAGCTCAATAAAATCAACGAGTTGGTCTGGTCCGACCCCCCAATCCCGCAATTTGGAGTCGAGAAAGCGGGTTTGTCGACAAGCGGGACCGACGGGACTCGAACCCGCGACCTTCCCGACGCGGCAGTCGGGACGTTCTAGCCCTCGGATGGGCTGGTTGGGCTTTCGATGAGCTGTAGAATTTTGGTGTGGCTATATTTCTTGAGTTGACTTTCCCGTTTCATTGCTCGCGACCGGGACTCGAAGGTTTCGACATGAACAAGTTTCCAGGGTCCCTTGTTTCTTGTAAAGGGTACACGTCCCTCATTGTGTCTGGCCAATCTGTTGTCAAGGTGTTCGGTGTAACCTTTGTAGAATTGCCCCCTTGGGTTCTGGAGAATATAGACGTGAAAGG
>JBHIAI010000111.1:0-5926 GCA_046861655.1 Fidelibacterota bacterium
AAACGGGAAATGTTATGTCGAACCATTCGGAAGTCCTGACGAAGATCGCAGATCGAATCCGCGTGTATGAAGAAGGGGGGGGGGATATGGAGGAGGACCTGTGGCCTTCTGCTAGAGAAGTTTTGAACGAACTGAACGAAATACTCAAAACGGCCGATCCACCCCTGGAACGTTCTCCGGCCAAGGAGTGACCGCTTCCGAAAAGAAAGACCCACCCTAATGAGCATACAGACCACGTCCATATTCGCAGTCATTCTCTCTTTGTCAGTCCAATCGGCCAAGGCCGATGACGCCATCGCTACGGTCACGAAAACCCGGCCGTCCACCGAAGTCAAACGGATGGGGGAGACCGCGTTCTCCGTTCTGTCGCCGGGAACCCCAGCTTTCTCCGGAGACGTCATACGAACGGGCGAGTCGGGGTTTTGCATGGTCATTTATCTCGATGACAAAAGCATTCTCAAGATACGTGAATCATCGGAATTCCAATTCCTCGAAACGGAGAATACCCGGACTCTGGACGTCCAGTTCGGGAAAATCCTCACAGACATCAAGAAAGAAAGGAAGAAACAGTTTCGCATCGAGACGCCGGTGTCGGTGGCCTCTGTGAAAGCGACGCAGTTCTGGGTGGTGTCGAATCAGCAGGGGTTCGACCGGTTCTATGGCCTGGAGGGACAGGTCGAAATCCTGAACAAGATCAGCGGACAGGCCACGATTCTGGGTCCAGGACAGATGACTCTGTCCACCGCTACGGGGCAGCTGGTCACAGCGCCAGCATCTCCGGAGGAAATCCCCGAGGATCCAGAAAAGGAAGTGGAAGAGGAGATTAGGGAAGAACCGGAAATAGAGCCGGAAGTGGAAGAGGCTCCGACGCCGGAACCTGAGGAAGTGGAGGAGGTCCCTGGGGAAGAACCGGTCCCGGAGGAGGAGTTCTTTGAGGAAGCACCCGAAACCGGGGAAGAGGTGGAAGCAGAAGGTGAGGAAGAAGCCCCCACGGAAGAGCCCGAGGCCGAAGGCCCCAAACCGTTCAATATGGGACTGGGAATCGGTTCAGCCACCATTGACGGCACTATCTACAACCAGTTTGCTCTCCGGCCAGAACTCAGGTTCGGGAAGCTGGGGATAGGGCTGGATTTGGTCCTTTATATCGACAATCAGGGCAACATCCGGCCTGATGAATGGGACGAGGCTTCCGATGTCATTGACAAATTCCTGTATGTCCGGTGGGCGGAAAGGTCCGATCCGTTCTGGATAAAGGTCGGTGCCCTGGAAGACGTTACCCTGGGATATGGCGGTATTCTGAGCGGATATTCCAATATGATGGAGTTTCCGTCCGTTCGGAGAGTAGGAGTGAACACAGGGTTCAATGTGGTTGGGCTCGGGACGGAAATCTTTCTGGCCAATGTAAAGGATTTCTCCCGGGGAGGAACCCTCCTGGGACTGAGAGGAACGTACACACTCTCGGAAAAGATCCCGTTGACCCTTGGGGCCAGTTTTGTCATGGACATGAACCAGTTCTCGGGCCTTGAAGACCGGGACAAGGATGATATTCCCAATGTTTTCGATGCATTTCCCCAGGAGGAATTCGAGCTGCCCACTATTTACCCCCCGGGAGCGTTCGAGCATGAGCCTGGTGATGTTCTCCCTGGAGAAGACTATGCCGTCGATAGCGATAACGATGGTATTCCCGACGATCTGGACTACGATCGGGACGGGGATGGCTTAACGGATAACTTTCCCACAGATACTACCCGGGAATTCCCCCTCTCCTATGAGTTGGATTCCGATCCCTTCAGCCTTAAGGAAAACAAAGGCACGGCCACGGGCGTGACCATCGACATCGGATATCCCGTTCTACGGACGAAGATGATTGGCGCTGTCGTGTTCACTGAGTACAACCGCTTAAGTTTTCCCAAGGTGGATAGCCCTCAGTTTCAACGACAGGAAAGATTGGGAACGGGGATCACCATTCCCGGTATCCGGGCACAACTGTTCGGGTTTCTGAACCTGTCCTTTGAGTACAGGATCAAGCAGGACTACTTCGTTCCCCAGTTCTTCGACCGGGCGTATGATCTAAACCGTGCGGTGGCCCGGTATCCCACGGATGATCAGGAAGGGGTTGAGGTGTTTACAAAAGACATGCTGATTTTCGAAGATTCCCTTTCTGTGCTGGATACCAAAGGGTATTTTGGTTCCTCGAGCTTCAGCCTGTTGAATCTTGTTAGCTTCAGTGCTTCCTACACCAACATGGTTGCCGATGCTGCGGACACCACCATCGAATTCAACAGTTTCTTTGCCAGCTTGAATCTGAATACGGAGAACATCCCTAAACTGAGCCAGGCGTCTGCTTACTATCAAAGAAACAACGATCCCGACCCGTTCGACTTCAAGAATCCGTCCGTGAATACTGTCCTGGGCTACCGCCTGGGGTACGAAATCAGCAAGGGTGTGAGCCTGGTGTGGGATTTCCGGCAGTTCTACCGGGATACCGGGGAAGGCCTGGAGCCGGTGAAGCAGACAACGATTGAGACACTGTTTAGTTTCTAGCCCGTGTCAAGGCGAATTCTCAAATTCGACACGGGTAAGAAAGGATTCGAAAGGGCTACCTATTTCCTGTGGATTCTGGCCGCCGGTATGGCCCTGTTTGGAGTCTACTGGATTTATCAGTTTCTAGGATGACAAGGGGGGAGGAATCGTGAAGATCTCAATCGAGTACTGCAATGTCTGAAACTATCTGCCCCGGGCCGCCAGTTTGGCGAGCGAATTGTTAGAAACGTACGGGACAGACATAGAGAGGCTGACCCTCATTCCGTCCGGAGGCGGTGTATTTGAAGTGGTGAAGGATGGCGATCTTATTTTCTCGAAGAAGAAACTGGGAAGACATGCCGAGGAGGGCGAGGTCCTTGGACTGGTGGAAAACAGCTAAGATCGGCTCCATCGTTCTCATCCTCATGTTTTCGGGACCGCTCACGGGCCAGAATGATGAAATCGTCATGCTGTCGAAAAAAGTGGGAACGGTTCTTGACGCGGAAGAAAAAGAGATTCTGGGCCTGTTTCCCCACGTGGACGGATTCGAAAGCGCTCAGTTCATCGATCTTGGTGGAGGTCGCTACCGGGTGAAAATTGTGATGGTGGACCACACGCGGTCCCGGGTTCTGACCCGGACCATCGATTGGCCTCAGTTTTTCCGAATGAAGCGCGTCGCGGATGCCCATCCGGAAATCACGGACGAAATGAGACGGGAACACAGGGAAAAACTGGCCTATCTCCGGGTTCGCCAGTCGGTGGAACGGATTCCGCCTTCTACCTATTCCACCATCCGCCATGTAAGCGGCAGGAAGATAAGGGGAACCTTCGTCTCCTACGACAAGGGGATCATTTCCTTTCAGGCGCCCACAAGAAGAATCCGGTTTCCGCTGTCGGAGTTGGAATCCATCTCGTACCGTCCGTTTATTGATGACGGAAACACAGTGAAAAGGGCTCTCTCCTTTGCTCTGGGGGCAGTGGCGGGCCTCGCTCTGGGAGAGCTGTGGAATCAGCAGTCACGTCCCTCTACCGATAGGGTGTGGCACAACCGATTCTCGGGGGTGATTCTGGGACTCGTTTCCGGTAGTGAGTTGTTCGAGGCGGTAACCATTTTGACCTCCCCCAGAAAGTTTATCGCATTCACCCAAGCAGAAGTGAGAAAAAAATAAAGGAGGCCTCAGATGGCTGACGAAGAGACTCAAGAAGACCAGAAAGCTGATGCTCAAAAGCAATATCTCATGGCGAAGGTGAGCGAACTGATTGACGCCGTCGGGCCCGGCTACGGTGAAGCCCTCATGGAGGAACTCGTGAATCGACTGGAACGAACCGTCGCTCATTTTCATGAGGAGATCACCGAACTCCTTGAGGCGTTGAAGAAAAAGGCTCAGGAGAGGGATGAAAAATTACGGTCCCTCATGGGTTCGGAAGAGGTCGAGCCAGTTCATGAGGAGGAGGAGGAAGAGAAACCTGAAACGGCCGCGGAACGGGAGATGAGTGAGTGGGAAAAGAGAGTGGAAGCCAAGACAGTTCAGGCAGGATTAACATCGTCCGCCGGCTCTCAAGAATCCGGGGCCGGAGGAGAAAAACCGAAGAAAAAAGGGAGGTTCGGCCGAAAGAAGAAAAAATAGCCTCGGAGGTCCCCGGTCTTTTTGTTGTAGGCGTTTCCCTGGGAGCGCCGTTTTTGTTTCTGGAGTTTAACGGAGCACGGCGTGTCCCCCGTGATGGACTACGCCTGGCGAATTACGGGAGGTTACGAATCATGCTCCAGGTACCCCTCGATCCTTTCCCGGGTCAAGTGCACGGGTAATTTGCCGCACGACGGGCATTCCACCGTAAAGATAAAACAATTCCTGTCGTCAGGGTATCGGGAATGAACAGTCAGCAGGGTATAGCGGACTTCGTACTCCCCGCAGAACGGACATACCCGGGTGAATTCCTCGATGACGTCTTTTTCGGCTGACATGGGTTACCTTCCCCCCGGTCCGGTATTCAACGCAGACCCTCCCGGAAGATTCCGCTCTTGCGTCTGGCCCTGCCGAAGATCCGGCTGAACAGGGTATAATCGGGGATCCATACCTGCCGACCCTGTTTGCGGATGAGCATTCTTTCATCAAGCCGCTTCATCATCCTCGACGCCGTGGACCGGGACGTTCCCGCCATATTGGCGATGTCCTGCTGGAGGGGTAGATCCTTGATGAGCACCTCTCCTCTTTCCAGGGTCCCCTGTTCATCGGCCAGTCTAAAGAGGGTCATTCCGATGCGGTGTTCCGCGTCGCTCAGGGAAAGAGCCTTGATCTGCTCGTCGCTTTTTCTGATTCGCCGGGCCATTTCGGCCATGATCGACACGACAATTTCCGGAGTGTTTTCGATGACGGGGAGAAAGTCGTTTCTTCTCAAAATGAGTACAGACGATTCTTCAAGGGCGGCTGCGTTGGCCGACCTTGGTTTATCATCAAACAGGGACATTTCCCCGAAGAACTGACCATCGCCAAGGATGGCCAGAATCACCTCCTTTCCGTCGGAGCTTATGCGCGTTATTTTGACCCGTCCGCCGACGATGATGAAAAACGTGTCTCCGAAATCATCCTCCATCAGGATTATCTCATTCTTTTCGTACGACCGTTTCGTCATCCGGCTGTGCAGTCTCTCGAGGACGGAAGAGTCCACGTTGGAAAAGATGGGGACCTGGGAAAGAAGGTCGACTTCGCTCATTGTTGAGTCCGAATCCGCCATAAATTAGGGTAGATTGAGGAGTTTAAACAGACGATTCGCGCACTGTCGAGGAGCGACCGGGGAACTGAAGAATCGGGAGGTCTCGCAATGATCCGGGGAAGTACGCCAATTCGATTGTCTAAGAGCCCTTAGGACTGTAACTTTCGGTCCCATTGGGGCCATAGCTCAGCTGGGAGAGCGCCTGAATGGCATTCAGGAGGTCGGGGGTTCGAGTCCCCTTGGCTCCACGGTTGGCACTACCAATTTCCTCTTGTATTTTTCCTGCAGGGACGTCTAATTTCGGTCCGGGTGTGGGGAAACCTTTGGATGAAACGACTCTTCCGTAAACCAAGAGTGTCCCGGGGTGTTCGCTTTGTTGTCCTTCGGGATGACGACGGCGATGTCCGCCAGTGGTCTCTGTCCCGGAATTCCGTGGCAGCCGTTTCCGTTTTGACGGTTATTCTTTGCGCATCCATTCTGTTTTTCACCGCCGACTTTCTCACCCGTTTTCTCTACCGGGCAAGATTGGACGAAGTCAGGGAGAATAACCGGTCTCTCATCACCCTCCTCCTGGAACTAAGAGACCGCATGGATAACCTGGAAACCCAGGTGGACGATATTGAGAAAAAGGACCAGGCCCTGCGGACCTACGCCGATCTGCCCCCCATAGACACCGATGTGCGTAAAGTGG
>JBHIAI010000112.1:0-5896 GCA_046861655.1 Fidelibacterota bacterium
AAGAAGGGCACGGGTCGGTGAACCTTTCCAAAGCCATCACGGAATCGTGCAACGTCTACTTCTATCATCTCATTCAGAAGATAGGCCTTGATCTGTGGGCCCGTTATGCCCGACTGTTCGGGTTTGGGGAGAAAACGGGTATCGATCTTCCCGAGGAAGTGGCGGGGATCATTCCGGACAGGGCGTTCATGGACCGCAGATACGGGAGGGGAGGGTGGAGCCGGGGAAACCTTCTGAACATTGTCATCGGACAGGGGGACGTTCTGGTAACCCCTGTACAAATGGCCAGGTTCATCGCCCTGGTGGCTACCCGGGGAAAACCCATTACGCCGTGGCTGGCTTTCGTTGAGGAGACTCCGCGAGATAAAGGGGAGCCTTTGACGGTAGAACTTAAGGCCTCCACGTGGGATAAGATTCACGAGATGACCTTCAACGTGGTGAACCTTCCCAGCGGAACGGGCTACGGCGCACGGGTGTCGGACCCGCGGATAGAGGTTCACGGGAAAACAGGTACGGCGGAGAACCCTCACGGGGAACCCCACGCCTGGTTCGTGGGCTTTGCCACCCGGGATGACGAGTCCATCGCTTTATCCGTTCTTGTGGAAAACGGGGGCATGGGGGGAACTTCCGCCGCCCCTCTGGCAGGGAAAATAGTGAAGCAGTATTTTGGTCCCCCGGAAGACATGTTTACTGCGCAATGAACGGACTGATCTACAAACTCAAAGAGTCGCCGCCTGCGTGGCTCATTCTGGGTCTTCTCCTGACCATCTTAGGACTCATGGCCCTGTACAGTATTTCCCTCAGTGAAGGAGTCATTACCCCGTCCTCGCGGTTTTTCAGACAGGTGGTGTGGTTACTTCCTGCTCTGGGGGCCTACGTGGTTTTTCTCGGGATTCCGAGGAGAATGATCCACAAGTATGCCTACCTGGCCTTCCTGGTCACGTTCGGGCTTCTCTTCGTCCCCTACCTTTCGGGACCTGTAGCCGGTACCTACCGCTGGATTTCCCTGGGCGGGCTGAGCTTTCAACCCTCTGAAATCATGAAATGGGTTGTGGTGATCGCCCTGGCCCGTTATCTGTCCGACTACAACCTGAAAATTACCAGGATTCAAACCCTGTTCGTTCCCATCATACTTATTCTTATACCCGCCCTGGTGGTCGCCAGACAGCCCGACATTGGATCTGCCCTGATTCTGGTGGCGCCCATCCTCCCCCTCCTCTACTGGGTTGGAGCCAGGCCCCTCCATATCTTTCTTCTGATCGCACCCCTGGTCAGCGTACTGACAGCCTTTAGCTATTACACGTTCACTCCCTGGATCGTTATGGTGGCAGTGGTGCTGTACCTCGCCAAGCCCAGAATACTGACGGGACTGGCCAACTTCTTCGCCAATATCTTTATCGGTCTTCTCACTCCCGTCATGTGGGGTCTGTTGAAACCCTACCAGCAGGAGAGGCTTCTCGTTCTGTTTAACCCAACGGAAGATCCTCAAGGGGCAGCCTACCAGATCATTCAGTCTCAGACGGCGATCGGCTCAGGGGGATTTCTGGGGAAAGGCTTGACCCGGGGTACTCAGACTCACCTCAAGTTTCTACCCGAGCAGGAAACGGATTTCATTTTTTCTGTGATCGGGGAGGAGCTTGGGTTCATCGTGGTGTCCATTATTCTGATCCTTTTTGCCGTGATGGTGATGGACCTCATCCGGCACGCCTTTCGATCAGGGGAAAGGTTTTCCAGTTTGGTCTTGGTGGGGATTGCCACCCTCTTCCTATGTCACATCTTTGTCAATATCGGCATGACGATCAATCTGCTTCCGGTCAAAGGGCTTCCCCTTCCGTTCATGAGCTATGGCGGCTCCTTTCTGGTTTCTTGCTATGCCATGATCGGTCTGGCCGGGAATATGGCCGTGGAGACACCAGAGTAGGGCTGGCCGGCGGGAGAGGTTCTCAAAAAACGTTGTTATTTGAGGGGATCGAGGGTAAATTCTTGAACCTTCTTGACCTGGGTATCCACAGCTAACCTCCCTACGCCTGTGACTCACATACCTATTCGTTCGTTCATGGTCGCCTTGGTCCTCATCTGTATTTCAGCACCCAGGGCCCAGGACCGGCAACTATCGACGCTGAATCAGAAGATAGATGATCTGGAAAACCGGGTAAATGAACTGACGACCACCGTGATTCCCCAAATGGAAAAGACCCTCGACACGATGGTGAGATCTAAGGCTCAAACAGACAGTGCCACCATCTTGGTGATCAACCGCATCCATACACTCCAGAACAAGATCAAGATTCTGGAGGACAGGATGGGGTACGCGGACAGTACGAATCTTGAGATCCTTGAACAGTTGATGATGATCGAAAACAAGATCGTCACTCTTACCCGAAGCTTTAATGAATTGTACGGTCTAAGGAGCGGACAGGCTTCTCCCCGCGGAACGACCCTGTCACGCGACGAATACAGAAATGACTACGTTCAGGCTCTCAATCGGTATCAGAACGGCGATTTTGAACAGGCTATCCGTGACTTCACCCGGCTCGTTCAGGTGGACCCTGCCCACGAACTGGCAGACAACAGCCAGTACTGGCTCGGAGAAAGCTACTACTCCCTCCGGAATTACAAGCGGGCCATTGCCGAGTTCAAGAAGGTTCTTCGATTCACTGATGATGACAAATGGGATGACGCCCAGCTCAAACTCGGTCTGTGCTACAAGAGTATCGGAAATGCCGAAAGGGCCAGGGAGGAATTCCAGAAGCTGCTGGATCATTTCCCCAGTAGCGAGTACACCGAAAAGGCCCGGCGATACCTCCAACAGTTGTAGACGCCAAACCGTCCATTCTACTGATTTCTAGGAGACAAGTCATATGTCACTGAAGACCTATTTTCTTACCTCTGAGATCATCCCGTTTGCTGAGACAACTTCCCTGGCTCACTTTTCCAAGTTCGTCCCCATACGGTTGCAGGAACATGAGCACGACATACGGCTGACGGCTCCGAAATACGGCTTCATCAGCGAAAGAAAATACATCCTCAGGGAGGTGATCCGTCTCCGGAAGATTGAATGTCAGATGAGGGATGAAGTCCTGGTGGCCTCGGCCAAGTCGGCCTTCATCCCTCAAACGAGGGTGCAGGTCTATTTCATGGAGCATGACCGATGGTTCCAGCCTCTCAATCCCCTCCTTTACAAATCCAGAAACGGGCGACCGCTCGCCGATAACGGGGACCGATTTGCCTTCTTTTCCAAAACGTCCCTGAGCATGTTGACTCACCTGTTCTGGCGGCCCAACGTGGTGATATGCAACAACTGGCAGTCTGCCTTTGTCCCCATCCTCTACACGCAATTGTACGCGGAACAGGAATTCTACCAGGATATCAAAACGGTTCAGATCATTCATAGCCTGGACGCCTATGGCCAGGTGTCCCGGGAAATCTATGACAAGTTGGGGGTTTCCCTCCCGGAGGATACACCGGAGAATGAGGTCAACGTCCTGGCCGTTGCGTCCCTGTTTGCAGACTTGGTCATTGTGGTCGACGATGCCTCCGGCACCCTGGGCAAGGAACTTTCTCGCGATTCACACTTTCAATCCATTCAGGACAAGGTCGCAGGAAAACAGGTTTCTATCGTTTGTGAAGACACCTCCCAGGACAACTACAACGTTGTCGCTGACGAAATTCACAGGATTCTCCAGCATCGATTTGTCTGATTCGGGAATCGGTTCTTCCGTCTCTCACCTCCAACTCCATTGACTCCCCGCCCCTCTAGATCGACTGGATCCTGCCTGATATTGTTGACCTGGGTAGGGGCCCTTCTTCTCGGAAGCTGTACGGAGGACACTTTCCTCACCAACCTGGAAGACATACCGGTTAGCCCGTACGACACGTCCACCACTCAGATGAGGACCCTGACCTATCAGGTACCTCCCAGCGCAGGGAGTCATTCGCGCCTGTATGTAGGCCATCAGGGCGGGTTTGAGATGCCTTTCAGTCTGCTGACGCTGGGTGAGGTTCCAGCCCTCAGTGATTCCGTACGAACCCTGGACAGCGCCTATGTTCAGCTTACGGTGGATACATCCCGGTTCGGCTCTCCGCCGGAAGGATCTGTATTTGCCCTTGAATACGTTGAGCTCGATTCAAATTTTTCGGAATCTGGAACAAACCACTCGAATGTGGACTGGCTCCCTGAGGCAATTGAGGTTTTCTCATCGATTCTCACCCAGGACACGGCCGCCGGACTGCCCGTCATCCGGTTCCCCGTGGACACCTCCTGGGTCAACGCATGGGCGGATACGGCGAACCCCCGGCCTTTGCTCATACTCAAAGATGTCTCTATTTCGCTCTGGCCGACTGGCGTGACAGCCTTCCATTCCAGTGAAGCCGAAACCCACAGGCCCTTCTTGAAGATATTTTCCCACGATTCGTCCGGGTCCAGTGACACCACGGTGAGCGTTACCTCCGATCTAACCATCATCGTACCCCCGTCTCTGGAATCGGGGTCGTTCGATTCCCTCAGAGTGTACGCGGGCGGGGGTGCGGGACTGCGATCGTTGATTCGTCCCGATCTTGACTCTCTTCGCATACCTTCTGAAGCCGTGATCATTCGCGCCAATATCATTCTGACTCTCGACACGGCGGCGAGCGCTCTCTCGTCGGGGGACGATTTTCAGCTTGACCTTCTGGCTCTGTCAGACTCTGTGGATGCCTGGCAATGGGGGCAGATCCATGAGAGCGATCCCTATCCCGGTGGCCTGGTGTCCAGGGGAACCGTGGTAGACGCAAAGGTCGCCTTGAACGTGAAGAATTCCCTTCAATTCATCGTGAGTGGAGGAGGTGACAACTTCGGATTCAAACTGGTAGGTTCCGGGTCTAATTTTGTCTTCGATTACGCCTCATTTCACACGGCTCCCAACGACTCCCTTTCCCCCAGACTCGAAGTCCTGTATGAAGCTCCGTAGTTTCCTTCTGGCTGGCATTCTGTCGATTTCCTCAGCCGGGGCCCAGACCCCGTACAATTCCCTCCTGTACGGGATTCTGGCCGACCAGCTCGACGCCTCCACCGCTTCACATGGGCATGGGGGGTTAACGCCTTCCCATCAGAGTCGCCTTTCCCTGATGAATCCTGCCACCTGGACCGCTGCGGATTTTGCTCTTCTGTCCGGCCACTACAGCGGGGGGGAAGTGGGCATTGACCGTCCCGGATTCCGTTCCTCCTACGGCCGGTTGACCTACGCAACTTTCATCCTCCCGATCCGGGGGCGATGGGCCTTCGGGCTGGGTATCCGGCCCTATTCGCGAAAGAACTTTCTCCTCGAGGACGATTCCGTTTCCACGGTCGTTTTCTCCGGTGATACCCTGACCTTTTCCAAAACTCTGGAGGGATCGGGGGGCGTCAGTACCCTCTTTGCCGGAGTGGGCTGGAGAATCAGCGACCGCCTCACTCTAGGCCTGCGGTGGGATATTCTCATGGGCGTCTTCAATGAGGACATCACGGGAGTGATTGCCGATGTCCCTACGGTTTATCGGAGACGTTTTGAGGTGAAGGGCACCCTGGTTTCGATTTTCGCCCAATCCTTCCTGCTTGAGGATCCGTTGCCTACCTCAGGGTACGCCATGGTAAAGGTCCCCGTGGGAGACAGAGAGATCAAGGAAACGGATTTCTACCCATACCGACCATCCTTCCTCCTGAGAAGGATACAGGGACCCGTTCATCCCCTGTCCCTTCCTGTCCGTCTGGCCGGGGGTCTCACCACCCGCCTTTCAGATCACCTGTGGGCCAGTGTGGAGATTCATAGTTTGAGATTCGGCGAGGACATTCCCGGACAGGTAAGTTCGCTGGGAGGTGATCTTTCGGACGGTTTTCGGATTAGTCTGGGTCTCCTGAGATCGGCAGACCGGTCGTCGG
>JBHIAI010000113.1:0-5856 GCA_046861655.1 Fidelibacterota bacterium
CCGCCGGCTCCTGAAACGCCGGAAGCACCTCGTCGATGAACAGCCTGAGGGACTCTCCTGTATTTATACCGGGAAACCTGCCAAACATGAGGTGATTCTTGCGAGAGCGTATTGAGAGAAAGTGTTCACGTGATACGGCATTCAGGCGCTAAAGTGGTGGATTCAAGATTCTCAATCGTGTGGGCATTTGAGCACATGAACAACGGTTCTTGCCATGGCCGTTGAAAAAACCGAAGCCATTGTCTTGAAGAGTTTCCCTTATGGGGATACCAGCAAGATTGTCCGGTGCTATACGCAGAACTACGGTAAGATTTCTGTCATTGCCAAAGGGGTACGGTCGGGCAAGATGCTCCGGAGCGGTTATCTGGATCCCCCGAACTATCTGTCCCTGATGTTCTACCACAACCCCAAACGGCAGTTGCAGATTTTTTCCGGGGCCCAGTTTGAGTCCGTGTGGCCATCGTTGAAAAAGGACATGAAGAAATTGTCATACGGTTTTGCCGTGGTGGAACTCATCGACCGGGCCGTCTCCGGACAGGAGCCTCACCGTGAGCTTTTCCGGCTTATGGTGGATACCCTTACATCCATTAACGAAAGCGAGGGAAGGATCAACCGGATTTTCTGGTCTTATGAGATTCATGTTCTATCCCTTCTGGGGTTCAGACCGGCACTCAGCGAATGTCCCCGCTGTCATCGGTCCTTGGGCACCGGCCATTTCTCCATGGAGTACGGGGAATTGTTGTGCAGGCACTGTGAGCGGGAGGGTCTTCGTCGGGTTTCTTCTCGGGCCCTCAATATTCTGAGGACACTGAAACGTGGAACCCTGGAGGACGCGAAGGGCATTGAATTGAAGCCGGGAGACCGGGGTGAAGTGGGGGGATTCTTGAAGGACTACCTCACCTACCACATCGAAGGCCTTCGTGAGGTGAGATCGTTGAACGTTCTGGGAAAGCTCCTGGCTTGAGCTGTGTACTGTGCCATGGGGGACAATGAAAAATGGAAGATGCAGAGTTCAAAATGCAAAACCGTCCGATCGGGGAGGTCAATTATTCTTGCGTTTTTCATTTTTCATTCTGCATTTTGAAATAAGCTGTGAGGTACCAGTTTCAGAGTGACTTTTCCAGGCGGGGTTATTTCGGACCCCGTCTATTCACCGATGCCATAAAGCTTCTTGTATCCATAAACCTGGGCATTTTTCTTCTCCAGACCATTTCTGGTCAGGACCAGGTCTTGTTCCGGCTGTTCGGACTGGTTCCCAGAAACACATGGAGCCACCTCATGATCTGGCAGCCCTTTACCTATCTCTTTTTTCACGGCCATATCTGGCATGTCCTCATCAACATGTTTGTACTGTGGATGTTTGGATCGGAGCTGGAAATGATCTGGGGCAAAAAGGAGTTTCTTACCTACTACTTTCTGACGGGAGTTGGATCGGGGATAGTAACGGTCATGTTTCACCTGAATTCTACGGTTCCCGTCGTGGGCGCCAGCGGGGCTGTCTACGGAATTCTTCTGGCGTACGCTCTTCTGTTTCCCAACCGGTATGTGTTTCTCTATTTTCTAATCCCAATCAAGGTAAAGTACTTTGTCATCGTCATCGGGGTTCTGGCATTTTTCTCTTCTTTCAATCCCGGCTATTCCCAGGTGAGCCATCTCACCCATTTTTCCGGAATGGCCATCGGGTTCCTGTATCTCCGGTCCGAATTCAGGCTGGGTCTCGTGAAGCGGTTCATAGATGAGAGAAAGCGGGACCTCCAGGAGCGAGCTAACACCCGGAAAAAAGAGAAGCAAACGGAGATTAGGCAGGAGGTGGACCGTATTCTGGACAGGATTAACGAAGTGGGTTATGATGGATTAACCCAGGAAGAAAAGGATTTTCTGTACGAGGCAAGCAAGAAGATTTCGGGGCAAGAAAAGAGGGACTGAGTCCTGGTAATGAAAAATGGAAGATGCAAATTGCAAGGTGCAGGGTTGCCCAAGAAGAGGATGTTTTCACTTCTGCACTTCTCATTTTTCAATTTGCGCTTTCAAATGAGCTTCCCCCCGAACCCCTAACCGTTTCGGTCGATCCAATCATACAGGATTCCCCACCTGAGTCCCCGGTCGCTCACCAGAATCTTCCCTAGATTCAGTCTATCCATAATGGCGCCTGTGATGACGGCACCTAAGGGAATGATGTCTGCCCTTTGAGACGGCAATCCTTTGAGCCGGGCCCGTTCCCCGGTTGCCATCGATAGGAACAGCTCCAGAAGATCGTCCACCTGGGACCGGGACAGGGAAGATCCATGGATCACCGAGGAATCGTAGGGTTCCATCTTAAGACTCACCGCCTTCAACGTCGTGACGGTACCCCCTACTCCAATGCCGGTCTGGGAGGGTGAACCTGCAGGGAGGGCCTCAAGGCGTGAGCGTATCCACGACGTGGCTTCCCCCATTTCGACACGAAGGATGGGATCGTGACCGATGAATTCCTCCGTCGATGACACAGTGCCGAAGTCTAAGGTGGTCACAGAGGATACAGTGTCGGTGTTACCGGAGATAATCTCAGTGCTTCCCCCTCCGACATCGAAGGCCACGAGATCTGTCTCAATACAGGAAAATTCTTTCTGGATGGCCTTGAACGTTAGACGGGCCTCTGCCCGGGGGGAGATGATCCGGAACGAGAGATTGAACCGATTCTTGATTTCACGGATGAATGCGAGGCTATCGGAAGCCCTCCTCAAGGCTTCTGTAGCCACAGCCACGACCTTGTCCACCCCATGATTCGTGATTGTCTTCCGGACGCTTTCCAGGGCCTCAAGGCACCGTGACCGGGCGGCGGGGTGGAGCTTCCCCCCGGTGTGCAGGTTTTCACTGAGCCGGATCAAGAAAACATCTTCGTGGATCGGCTGGAGAGACTGTCCGTCCCAGTCAGCCACGGTCAAAAGGAGGCTGTTGGACCCGAGATCGAGACAGGCAAGACGCATTTGAGAGGGTCAGGCTTCGGCCAAAAGCGATTTCATCTCCAGGGCATTCCGAGCTGCCTGACCGTGGTAACAGTTGTTGAAAAACAGGTATATCTTCGTGATTCTGTCCAGAATGCCTGTGATGTCCCGCTTCCAGGGTTCCAGCTCTGAGGTGGAATAGGAGTAGTCGTATCTTTCTCCTGCATCGCTCTCCCACCAGGTCTCCCGGTTCCTTCCGTGAAATCGAACGTAGGCCACGTCGTTGGTGGCCAGACACTGTCTGGGCAAAAGGTTCGGAAGATCCGGTTCATCCACGTTGACATAGCCCATGGTGTGCCCTTTCAGGAAGTCGTACAAGGGCGGCGTGGCCCAGCTCTTGTGTCGAAACTCCACGTAAAGAGGCCAGTCCCCGGTGAGGCTCGACAGTTCAGCCAGGTATTTCCGAGATTCAGACTTATTCTTGAATGAGTAGGGAAACTGGGCAAGAAACCCCGAGAATTTTCCTGAGTCCATAAGGGGTTTTAGGGCCTGGAGCAGTTCCCTCATGGATCTGTCAGGATGATTTCGTCCATGGGTCACCTGGGCGTGAACCTTTACGGTAAACTCAAAACCGGGTGGTGTCTTTCTGACCATATGGTGAAATACCCGGCTGTGGGGAATGCGGTAATAGGTGGAGTTAATCTCAACGCAGGAGAAGTGCCGGGCGTAGAAGGAAAGCATATCACCATCGGAAATGCCTGCGGGATAGAACGGTCCCCTCCAGTCCTGAAAACTGTATCCGCTGGTGCCCACCCGGACCTTATTCACCGGTTTTTTCTCCGGAGTGGGGATTCCCTGTACCCCCTGACCACCGAATTCACCATGAGATAGCGGACCAGGACGTTGCTCAAGGGATACGGCAGGAGGTGAAACATTCCCCTGGCCAAGGATGCGGCCACGGGATTGAAAATAAAGAGTCCGGCAAGGGTTTTCAAAGATGGCCCCGTCCGGCGATCGATCACGAAATCCCCACCCACGTACGAAGATAGAGTGGGATTATCATCCAAGATTACCGGAACATTGTACCGGCCGAATTCTCTGAAATCGCCCAGAGCCTCGTCCAGGGCCTTAAGTCTGTGCATGAGGACCGGAATCTCTGGCGCATAGAAAAGGCCGTCAGGGTAGTTTTTCCACAGACGGTAGGCGTATTCCAGATCGATACCGTACGACTGAAGGTTTTCGTTGAACCGTCCCGTCTTATGGACGGCAGAGGCCTTTATTGAAGAGCAGGTCATGATGAAATAGCGGAAGGGCAAGGGCTTATGATGTCCTACCTGTTTGGCTCCCCGTTTTCCTTCAAACAAATACCGGTGGTATTTGTCCCGCAATGGACGGGTTCCCGGTTGGACGTTCGAGAGGATCCCCACGGTGCCAGGATCTTGGTGCCGCTCGGCATGCCGGGCAACAAAGGTCGAGTCCACCTGGATATCGCAATCCATGAAGATAAGAACATCTCCCGTAGCCCGGTCCAGTCCGGAGTTCCGGGTGGCGCAGCGACCTCGGTTTTCCGGGTGCCGGATCACGACGCACCGTTCCTGCCAGAGGGGGTCCCGGAGAAGGGACGAGGTGGCATCGGTGGAGGCGTCATCAACCAGGATGATTTCAAGGCTGTCGGAAGGGTAGTCCTGAGTGAGGAGGGCGGGAACCGTTATGGGAAGCACATCCGCGCAATTGTAGATGGAAACTATGACGGAGAATTTCACCGCCTTATATCCTGGGGCGTGGGAGATCCTGGTGAAGAGAGAACCCTCCGGTACGTTTCTTCTGTCTTTTCTGCCACTGTCTCCCACAGATAATGTTTCTGAATGTGCTCTTTCAGCCGGTTGTCCCTTTCCAGGCCCAGGGCAGTTTTGATCCCGTTCCGGATCGATGCAACAGAACGGGGATCCACATAGATAGCCATTTTCTGGAAGTAGTCGCGGGTTCCACCATGAGGGGTGATGACGACTCTAGTCCCGGCCAGACCGGCTTCCAGGGCAGCAATTCCGGGGGTTTCATACAGGGCAGGTAGGACGAATACTCTGGAGGCGGCATACGCGGACGCCAGCAGGGGGGAATCGTGATCCAGACCGGGAATGATGAGAAGGTTGTCATTCTTCCGGGCTTCTTTCAGGCACTGATCGGTTTCTTCAGACGGACTGATACGACCCACAATAACCGCGGGGTGATCAATCTGGCTGAGGGCACGAATCAGGGACAGGGTGTTCTTTCTCGCAACGCCTATGTGGCCCACATTGAGTATGAAATCCTTGATGCCGTACTCCTGATGGAACAATTCAGGGTCGGCGTTCAGGAACCGTTCCTCCACCCCGTTGGGGACAACAGTCACCTTTTCCGGAGGAATCCCAAGACCCTTGACCAAGAGGTCATGTTCCTCCGTACTGTTGGGAAGGCAGTGTCGAGCCCAGCGGCAGATATCCGCTGAGAATCCGTAATCGGACCACACCCCTCTGCCCACTCTTCCCGTGATTTTCTGAGCCATTCGCACAGTACGAATGATGGCCGGCGGCCTCCGGGTGAAGAAGATGGGGCTGACCACATAGGCGAGGGCGTGTGAGGCCAGGTACCGGGCCAGATCATACACACCGAGATTGGAAGCAAACAGGTGAAACAGGTCACAGTCCGGCCAGCCATGCTGTCTGTCCCACATGTCCATCAGCGTAACCTCGATTCCCCTTTTTTGCAGATGGGTCATGGTCTGAAGTATCTGAGTTTTGGGTCCCCCGTGCCGGAGCATCACCGTGTCGTAACTCGCGAAGGTAACTTTCATTTATGACTCTCCTGCGTCACCTCCTGTTGCCGCTGCCCCTGCTGCTGCCCCTGCCTCTGCCCCCTGCCGCCGGAGCTCTCTTGGTATCCCCGTCTTGCTGAC
>JBHIAI010000114.1:0-5806 GCA_046861655.1 Fidelibacterota bacterium
CCTCGCGGCCCAAGGTGAAAAGGTTGGCCTTCTACGGGTCCGGCTCTATCGACCCTTCTCGCCGGAGCATCTTCTTCACGCGCTGCCTGACACGGTTCGCTCGATTGCTGTCCTCGATCGGACGAAGGAACCGGGGGGGGCGGGCGAGCCCCTCTACGTAGACTCTATCACGGCGATCCACGAGGGGCTCGAGAAGAGGCCGACCATCGTCGGCGGACGCTACGGCCTCTCGTCGAAGGAGTTCAATCCCGCCATGGTCAAGGGGGTGTTTGACCACCTGGCGTCAAAGGAATTGAAGAACGGGTTCACCCTGGGTATCCACGACGATGTTTCCGATTCCAGTCTTCCCTTCGATCCCGGATTCTCCACGGAGCCCGAAGGGGTGTTTCGCGGCCTGTTCTACGGACTGGGGTCCGACGGGACGGTCAGCGCGAACAAGAACTCTATCAAGATTATCGGAGAGAATACGAAAAACTACGCCCAGGGGTATTTCGTGTACGATTCAAGGAAAGCGGGAGCGATCACCGTGTCGCACCTCAGATTCGGCCCCGGTCCCATTCGATCCAGCTATCTTTTGAACCAGGCCAACTTCATCGGATGCCACAACTGGGTCTTCCTGGAGCGGTTTGACGTGCTGGAACACGCCTTGCCGGGAAGCGTCTTCCTGCTCAACTCCCCCTACGGTGCCGGGGAAGTCTGGCATCACCTGCCCCGCCCCATCCAGGAACAATTGATCGAAAAGAACATGACGTTCTACGTCATCGATGCCTCCAGGGTGGCCCGTGAATGCGGCCTGGGCGGGATCATCAGTACCATAATGCAGACCTGCTTCTTCGCTGTCTCCGGGATTCTCCCCCGGGATCAGGCCACGAAGGCCATCAAGGAATCCATCCGGAAAACCTTCAGTCGAAAAGGAGAAAGCATCGTCCAGATGAACCTGAAAGCCGTGGACGAGGCCCTGGCTCACCTCTTCCAGGTCGAGATTCCCGAGACCGCCGACAGTGCCGTCGAATTGCCGCCCCCGGTGTCACCACGGGCGCCCGAGTTCGTCCGGGAGGTCCTGGGTGAAATCATCGCCGGAAGGGGGGATCACCTCCCTGTGAGCAAGTTTCCGTCGGACGGTACATTCCCCTCTGGAACGGCCCGGTGGGAAAAAAGGAATCTGGCTCAGGAAATCCCCGCATGGGACACAGACGTGTGCATTCAATGCGGCAAGTGTGCAATGGTCTGCCCCCACGGAGCGATTCGAATCAAGGTCTATTCCGACGACCACCTGAAGGACGCCCCAGAAACGTTCAGGACCACGGATGCCCGGGACCGCCGGTGGAAAGGTCTGAAGTACACCATCCAGGTGGCACCGGAGGACTGCACCGGCTGTGGGGTGTGCGTGGATATCTGTCCCGCCAGAAACAAAGCAGAAACGCGCCTGAAGGCCATCAACATGGAACCCCAACCCCCTCTGAGGGACCAGGAAAGGAAGAACTGGGATTTCTTCCTGGGACTCCCGGAAATCGATCGTGCGCAGATCAAGGTGACCACCGTCCGCCAGCAGCAGGTCCAGGAGCCTCTGTTCGAGTTCTCCGGAGCCTGCGCAGGGTGCGGCGAGACCCCCTACATCAAACTGGCAAGCCAGCTCTTTGGCGACAGGATGATCGTGGCAAACGCCACGGGATGCTCCTCCATCTACGGGGGCAATCTCCCAACCACCCCCTGGACCAAGAACCGGGAGGGACGGGGCCCCGCATGGTCCAATTCCCTGTTTGAGGACAACGCCGAGTTTGGCCTGGGTTTTCGCCTCTCCATAGACAAGCAGAAACAAATGGCAGAAGAGTTCATCAAGAACCTGTCCGCTCAGATCGGCCATGACCTAGCCCAGGCGATCCTGATGGAAGACCAGAGGGACGAAGCCGGCATATTCGCACAGCGAGAACGGGTTGAAACCCTCATGGAAAAGCTCAAGGGCCTGGACGGTCCCGAGGTCAGACGTCTTCTGGAGATAGCCCCCATGCTGGTGAAAAAGAGCGTCTGGATCATGGGAGGAGACGGATGGGCCTACGACATCGGGTTCGGGGGACTGGATCACGTGCTGGCCTCCGGCCGGGACGTAAATGTATTGGTCCTTGACACCGAGGTGTACTCAAACACCGGCGGCCAGATGTCCAAAGCTACCCCCCGGGCGGCGGTGGCCAAGTTCGCCGCGGGGGGCAAGCCCACCGCCAAGAAGGACCTGGGCCGGATGGCCATGACCTACGGCAACGTGTACGTGGCGAGTGTGGCCATGGGCGCCAGGGATGAACACACCCTGAAGGCCTTCCTGGAAGCGGAATCGTACCCGGGTCCCTCCCTGATCATCGCCTACAGCCAGTGTATCGCCCACGGCATCGACATGACCACAGGGATGCAGAATCAAAAGGCGGCTGTCGAATCCGGTCAATGGCTTCTGTACAGGTACAATCCGGAAAGGATAAAAGAGGGAAAGAATCCTCTCATTGTCGATTCCAGGCGTCCCAGGATTCCGCTTAAGGACTACATGACCATGGAAAACAGATTTAAGATGCTGACCACCAGGGATCCGGACGCCGCAAGAACACTGGAAGAAGAAGCCCAGGAAGACGTCCATACCCGCTGGAAATCCTACGAGTATCTGTCTTCTCGGGATTTCGTGGTGGATGCCGGCGGGAAGGATCATCACGAAGCCCCTCGCCCGGCTCCGCCACCTTTGAACACGCCTAATCCATGAAGGCCGTCAAGATCATTTCCCCCCTGTAGGCGTTGTCCTCCGAGACCTCCACAGGCGAAAGCCTCTGGCTGAGAATCATCTATATCCTTTCGGCGGTCATCGCCGGGGCGGTTGCCTTCCTCATTCTCGGTCCCAGACCGGAAGGACTTGAAAGGACTATTGACGTTTCCTTCCTCCCAACGGTGAACGCGATCCTGAATGGGCTCACCGCCCTTCTTCTTGTCCTGGCATACATCCTGATCAGGCGGAAGAAAGTGCTCTACCATCGAAGGACCATGCTTTCCGCCTTCGGAACATCGGCCCTGTTTCTGGTCACCTACATCACCTATCACTGGTTCAAAAGCGGTCCCACTCCATACGCCGGAACTCTGACCCTGCTCTATTATCCCGTGCTGCTTTCCCATATCGTCCTGGCGGCGTTGATCCTCCCCCTGGCCATGGTCACCCTCTACAGGGGGTGGAATCTCCAGGTGTCGAAACATCGCAGGATCGCCCGGATAACCCTGCCTCTGTGGCTATACGTTTGTCTGTCGGGCATTGCAGTGTATATTATGCTCTATCTGTAAGAAACCATGGACTTCCTCCCCCGGGAAATAGTTGATTACGCCATCGCCCACACCGAGCCCGAATCGGACCTGTACCGCAGGCTGACGGAGGAGACCTACCAGCGGGAGGAGACTCCTCAAATGCTCTCCGGTCCCCTGGTAGGGAGTTTTCTTCAGCTCCTCGTGCGCCTCACTGGGGCGCGGAAGGCCCTGGACGTTGGCACCTTCACCGGCTACAGCGCCCTCAAACTGGCCGAAGCCGTTGCCCGCGGTGGAAAGGTCGTGTCCTGTGAAATCGACCGGGACCGAATCGAGAGAGCCCGGAGATTCTTCCATCAGGCTCCCTGGGGTGACAGAATCGAAGTCCTGGAGGGCCCGGCCCTCAAATCCATCCGGGCGCTGAAACCCCCTTTCGACGTGGTCTTCATCGATGCGGACAAACTGAACTACGTAAACTACTACAACCGGGCCGTGGAACTGTTGAGACCGGGAGGGGTGGTGGTTCTCGACAACTGCCTGTGGAGCGGTAGGGTTCTGAACCCTGAAGATGAACAGAGCCGGGCCATTGCTGACACCAACGACTTAATACATCGGGATGACAGGGTGATCAACCTCTTGGTCCCCATCCGGGACGGCCTCATGGTCGCCTACAAGAAGTAACTCCCCATCCATGAGGTGTCGATCCTTAGCCGTGCTTGCCTTGACGGCACTAGCGACCGGATTTCTCACTGGTCAAGAAATCAGCAACCTCGTCCGTGTGTACTACTCGGATTTCTCCGACCTTCAACGGGTGGTTGAGGCAGGCATTGCCCTGGACCATGTCCGGATGAAGAAGGGGGTGTTCGTCGATGTGGTGGCCACCCCCGGGCAGATGGAGAGACTGCGAAGGGACGGATTCCGGGTGGATATGATCAAGGAAGATCTCACCCGGTTCTTCCAGAGCCGGTTCGATCGCAGGCTGAGACGACACCGGGGATTTCAGCTCGGATCCATGGGGGGAAACTACACCTACGACGAAATGGTGGCCGTCCTCGATTCCCTGCACGCTCACTATCCTTCCATTGTCTCAGAGAAGAGGAGCATAGGTCTTTCTCTGCAGGGCCGTGACGTTTGGGCGGTTAAGGTTTCGGATAACCCCGAGATCGATGAGGGCTCCGGTGGGGAAGGGGAACCCCAGGTTCTTTACACAGGCCTGACACACGCCCGGGAGCCCATGGGTATGATGAACCTCATCTACTTCATAACCTTTCTGTGTGAACGCTATGGGTCCAACGGAAGGATAACCCAGCTGGTGGACAGCCGAGAAATGTGGTTTGTCCCCTGTGTGAATCCGGACGGGTATGTGTACAACGAAACGATTCACCCCGGGGGAGGGGGCATGCACAGGAAGAACCGCCGGGACACGGGATGTGGTGAGGGCTACGCCCGGGGAGTGGACCTCAACCGGAACTACGGCTACGACTGGGGAGCCGACAACATCGGTTCTAGTCCGGATTCGTGTGCCGGAACGTTCAGGGGGGACAGCGCCTTTTCCGAGCCGGAAACGTCGATGTTAAGAAACTTCATGATGGAGAACAACTTCCAGAATGTCCTCCACTATCATGCTTATTCCAATCTCCTGATCCACTCCTTCGGGGACGGCTCATATCCCCCGGAACCTGACCTGAGTATGCTGAGGGAATACGGGGCCGAAATGACCCGCTTTAACCGCTACAGGGTGGGGACGGGTACGGAAACGGTGGGATACACGGTGAACGGGGACGCCGCGGATTATTCCTACGGAACACTGGGCTTGGTGTCCTACATCCCCGAGGTGGGAAGCTTCGACGATTTTTTCTGGCCTGCCACCGAGAGGATCGTTCCCTTGAGCAAGGATAACGTCTACTCCAATTTCTTTTTCGCCTGGATTGCGGGTCCGGCCCTGACCGTAGCCGACGTTTCCAGGGACCTGCGGTTCGCGAATCCCGGTGACACCGTGACGTTCACTTTTGCCGTGAGGAATGCCGGACTTCTCCCCACCCGGGGACCGGTGACGGCCGGGGTTGCCTCCCTGAATACCCTTATGGACCTGAGTCCTGAGCAAGCGGACCTGGGAACCATAGAGGCCAGAACGGCCGTAGAATACCCCAACCCGGTTACGGGGGTCATAGATCCTGAAGTCGCTCCCGGGTGCCCCGCCGGTGTGGTGGTGCGTCTTTCGGATTCGGATACCCAGGTCCGTTGGGATACCCTGTCCCTGACCGTCGGAACTCCCGAGCTTCTCCTGGCGGAAGACGGCGAATCCGGACTTCAGCAGTGGGACCCGGTTCCCGCCGCTGGGGGATGGGGGCTGTCATCGATGGCCCATGGGGGGGATTATTCCATCACCGATAGTCCAGGCGGTAACTATTCTCGGGAATCCACCACTTTTCTCACTCTGAAAAAGCCTCTGGACCTCACCGGGCCCGTTGATCCCCGCCTCGACTTCTGGGCCCGGTGGGAGATCGAGACCGGCTGGGATTACGCCCAGATTCAGGCCACG
>JBHIAI010000014.1:0-23458 GCA_046861655.1 Fidelibacterota bacterium
TCCGGATCGACCCTCGCGCTAACGGGCCCTTTGAAGAACGCGGTGGCCCGCCAGCTGGCGGGCCACCGCTTTGACCATCTAGGAGGGTAGATCAGTGTGCCTAGGAGTGCAGGATATCCTTCATTCCTAACTCCTAACGGAGAAGGATCATCTTTCTGGTTTGTGCGAAGTCCCCTGAACCGGAATCCTCCCCAAGAGACCGGGCCGTGATTCGGGATACGTAGATGCCCGATGCCACGGGATTCCCGGAATCATCCTTACCGTCCCATTTCACCCGGTAGTAACCGGCATTCTGGGAGCGGCTCACCAGGGTTCTTACTTTCCGGCCCAAAGCGTCGTACACGATCAGCGTGACGTCGCTCCGCATGGGCAGGCCGTAGCGGATCGCCGTGGAGGGGTTGAAGGGATTCGGGTAGTTCTGAGCCAGTTCAAACCGGTTGGGAATTTGGATCCCCTCCTGGTCCCTTATGCCCACCGTCTGCTGGGGAGCGTACTCGCTTTCGTTGCCGTTGAAATCGGTGGCGGTAACCGTGTAGTAGTAGGTTTGGGAGGGTTCCACGTCCGTATCGAGAAAGACGGTATCGACAGTGAAGGCGTAGGGTTCACCGGGTTCAAATCCCAGGGTGAGTCCCCGGTACACCGTATAGTAGTCGAGATCCTCTTCTCTTCCGGGTAACCAGGTGAGCCGGTTGCCGTCATCCACACTGGCCACAGTGAGTCCACCCGGCACACTGGGGGCCAGGTTATCCACCGAATACCCTGACATAGGCTCCGAGTCGAAGAAAGTCCATGGATCGAACGTGTGTGCCGTGACCCGGAATACGGAGTAGAAGTTCCCCGTAGGTCCCGTCACGACGTTCGAATCCACCAGAGTCGGCGCCACATAAGCATAGGGTTCTTCAAGGCCATGGAAGGGGACAGTGTCAATGAAATCCCACAGATGCGGTTCATCGGGTCCGAGACCCGCCAACCGCCATATGCTGAACCTGGTCCACGTACCGTATTCTCCCGGCTGTCCGCCGTCCCAGACGATTCTCACCTGTCGACCCTGGTCATGGGGGACGTCCACGATGTCGTGGATGTAGGGAGGCCTGAATCGTGTTGGCATGAGGCCCACATCGAGCCAAGCCGTGTCTTCAGGGGCGACGAATATCCTGAAGAACTCGGGATGGTACCCCTCGGCAAAGACGTCCACCCAGAACGAATCGCTGGGGACATCTATGTGGAAGAACCCTTCCGAACCGGTCACCGCGTCGGCGAAGAATGCTTCGCTGGACGCGAAGATCATGGCACCTATGATGGCGTCTGCCGTTTCAGCGTCATAAACCATTCCCTCGATGGCGGCATCGATGACCAGGGGTTCGATGAGGAAGTCGTGGGTGACACTGTCATCTGCGATGACAAGGGAATCCACCCAGTCAACCGTGTAGCCTTCCTTCCAGGCAGCCCCCCAGTAGATGCCGTTGGGCAAAGGAAAATGGTAGTAGCCGGAGTCATCTGTGACGGTATAATCCCAGTAATCCTCACTTTCGACGTAGACCTCGGCTTCTGCCACAGCGATTTCAGATCCAGGTTCGTAGACGTGTCCCGATAGCGACCCATCGAAAGAGAGGGGATCCAGGTAGATATCGAGGGTAATAACATTGTCACTGATGACCACGTTCCCCAGGAACTCCGGGTAGTAACCATCGGCACCCGCATCCACTTCATATGAGCCGTTGGGGAGGGGAAGGTAGTAGTACCCATCGGATCCTGTCCCCGTCCCAAACCCCATCATTCCGTCCCAGGCGGAAACCCAGGCATCTTCAATCGGGTCGTAGGATTCGGCGTCATAGACAATCCCTTCAATAGCACCGAAGACGCGGTGGAGATGGAAGTCAACGTTGCGGGCACCCGATAGGATACCGGAGTAGTATTCTTCTACCACTGTGTTTTCGGGAATATCCCAGACCCAGACATCATATCCTTCGAGTGTGTCTGCCTCGCTGGCCACAAACAGCCTGTATGAGCCGTCGGCCTCGGTCCGGGTTACAGTCCAGCTGAGACCGGAAGCCCAGGCGCCAACACCGATTCCAACTGCAGGTTCGCCATCGATGGTCACCGTCCCTTCAATGGTGGCGTCAGTTTCGTGGGCTACGAAATCCACCGTAAGGGTTTCATCCTCAGCGATGGTGAGGAACTCAGCCTCGGGAACCAGGTACTCGGGAATCAGATCCATCCCGTCGGGACCGATCCACCACTCCCCTTCCAGAACGCCAAGTCGGTAGAATCCTGCCGAATCTGTTTCCGTCCAGGTGTTGGGTCCGTCCTCCATATCCGCCCAGACGCCCACATCTTCCAGGGGGAAACCGTTTTCGTCTGTGATGATGCCTTCGATCCAGGCCGTGGAAGTTATGTAGGTGAAATCGAAACCTGTCAGGTGACTGTCAACGAACACGTCATGATACACCGTGTCTGAGAACATGCCGTCGGTTACACCGAGAAAATCGTCAGAGAAGATGGAGTAGAGACCGGAGTCTGGAAGAAATATTCTGTAGTCTCCGGCGGTATCCGTGAGAGCCATCCATGGAATATCTTCAAAATAGTCGTGCGGCACTGCCCCCACGATGATGTTTGCCGAATCCGGGGTCACCGTTCCCGCCACTGAGAAGTCTGTGGCCATGGGCTTGACATACAGAAACGCAGCATCCACACCGCCGGCATCCTCGGCCACCAGAAGGGCTCCCAGATTGGATACGCGGTTGGGACCGTCTTCATCCCCGGTGAAGGTGATCTTGTACACTCCGTCCGAAGGATCCTCATCATCGTCGTCGTTGTCGTAGATATGTCCGCCTTCATCCACCTCAAAGTCTACAGAGTCCTCCCAGGTTCCGTTTCCGTTCATGTCCACCCAGAATTCAATATGGGCGTCGGTGGCCCCGGTGGAAAAGTGAATGGTTACCGTGAAGTCATCTCCCTGCGTAATGCTGTCCGCATCCAATCCGTTGATCAACACGTAAATGGAGTCGGCACCGGAAATCCATCTGTACGAGGAAGGAGAGGCTCTGATCCCCTTCGCCCCCTTCGTCCAGCGGGTTTTGAAAGGGTGATCCAGGGAAGGAACTTGGCGCGTGAGCGGATCCTCCAGACGATGACGGGTCTTGACCTGATCTCGGATCGTTCCCACGGCGTCGACCTTGACCTGATTTCGGGTCCTTTCGACCCGCTCCCGGGCCCGGTCTTTCTGGAGCCTGATCTGATTGATCCTGTCAATATCCAGACCCTCGTCAGCTTTCAGGATTTTCTCCTGTGGCTTCGTCTGATCCGGACTTTTCTTCTCGATTCTGGTTTCATCCTGGGCATGGGGCTTCCCAGTGGCTCTCGGTTTCAGGAAGTCCTGGGATAGCCCGCTGGAAACCCCCAGGGCCGTGAGAGCCAGAGCGAGGAGAAAAGTTCTCGGGCTTTTGGGTGTCAAATATCCTCGTTTCATGATTTATTCCTCTATATTGTGTTGGTTTGGTTCAGAAACTAGACACGAAAGATTACCACGCATGTCCGTTACTTCAAAAACAATTTAGCCTTGAAAGTCCAACCGCGAAGTGTTCCACGTCACATTCCTTACCCTCAGAGAAATTCCTGCGCGATCGATTCCAGAAAGGTCTGGTCCGTCCGGTCGAAGGCCGCCGGCCGGGCACTGTCGATGTCCAGGACGGCGATGACCTGGTTTCCCTTCTTGACAGGGACCGCTATTTCCGACTGTGTTTCCCGGTCGCAGGCGATGTAACCGGGGAACCGCGAAACGTCAGGCACATTCACGGTTTTCCCCGATCGGGCGCAGGCTCCGCACACACCCCGGCTGAAGGGGATGGTCCCGCAGGCAAATACGTCCCCCTGGTAAGGTCCGACCTGAAGCACTCCCGGTTGAACCACCCGGTAGAAACCGACGAACACATGTTCCGGAAAAGCCCTCTTTATTCCCGTACAGACGATGGCCATCCTACCCACTTCGTCGAGTCCAAGGTTATCGGGGTCTGTGAAAAGCAGGCTTTTTAGCCACCGGGCCACCTCCCGGTATCGCCTTTCCTTGTCTGTCGGGGAAGGGGGGATTTCCACGGGAGTGTTAATTCCTCAGGGGTCTGCCCTTTTTGAGCATGTGTCGGATTCTATCCTGACTCTTGGGCTCAGCGGCCAGGCTCACGAAAACTTCCCGTTCTAACTCGAGCAGGTATTGTTCATCCACGGGCTTGCTGGGACCGGCCTTATCCCCGCCGGTGAGTACGCGGGCCAGTCTCCTGGCGATGAGTTCATCGTGGGGTGAAATCTTCCCCTGAATCCTGTATCCCTTGAGTGCCACGGCCATGGCGGTTCGGCCCCCCTTTCCCGGGAGGATAAGGTCATCCCTGTACCGGGGAGGTTTGTAGTCCTCGGCCAGTGCCAGGGCCCACTTCTTCGCCTCAAGAAGGAGGTGATCGCGGTTCATCACCATGGAATCGTCCTCCAGAAGATAGCCCAATTTCTTGGCTTCGGACGCCGATCTTGACACCTTCGCGAACCCGATCACTTCCAGGGCCTTCTGGGAAATCTGGAACGGTGCCGTCTTCTTGCCGGAGGTTTGTTCAAGGAGATTCAGAAGGAGTCTCAAGTTTCCTCCCGCGCCGGGGATGAGGCCCACCCCTATTTCCACCGCGCCCACATACAGCTCCACAGAGGCCACCCGTTTGGCTGCAGGGGCGATGAGCTCGAATCCCCCACCGAGACAGAGATTGAACGGAGCAGCCACTACCGGGGCCGGGGAAAATCGGATCCTCTGGGTAAGATTCTGCAGGAGCTCCACGGTTCTTTCCAGGCCCGCCCAGTCCTCATTTTCACAGAATTTCAGGATGAGGGCCAGGTTGGCTCCCACGCAAAAGTTCTGTCCCTGATGGCCCAGGACCAGAGCCTTGAATTTCCTCTGCTCCAAAAGGTCCAGCCCTTCATGGATCGTGTCGACCATGGATCCGTCAATGGGATTCAATGCCGGTTGGAGGGCGCTGTGAAACTCCGCATCCAGGACGCCGTCTCCCAGGTCAACCAGGCTCGCACTCCAGTCTCTTTTTACTTCAGCTCCCTTCGATTTCAGGAGTGACAGGGCTATGGTCCTATCCCCGGGAGTGATCTCCCGGACCTCTTCTCGAACAGGGTCGTAGAAGGTGAGCTTTCCCTGTTCCGCGGCATAGAAGGTAGGCCGGTCACGGCTGACCATCTCTTCCACCCACCGGGGAACGTTCTTGCCTTCTTCTTTCATCCGGATCAGGGATTGTTGAACCCCCATAGCGTCCCAGGTTTCAAAGGGTCCCAACTCCCAGCCGAATCCCCACTTCATGGCGTTGTCGATATTGGCAATGTCAGGGGAGATTTCGGGCACCCGGTTGGCGGCGTAGATCAGTGTCCGCGACACGATTTCCCAGAAGAATCGTCCTGCCCTGTCATCGCTGTAGGCCAGCGCCCTCAGTTTTGCCGAGGTGGACGTATGCTGTTTGGCCAGGCGGTAGCCGTCGAAACGAACCCGTTTTTGCGGGGTGTATTCCAGCGTCTTGAAATCGAGGGAGAGAATCCCTTCTTCGGTTTTCTTGTAAAACCCCTCCCGGGTCTTCTGTCCCAGTCGTCCCGCTTTGACCAGCTTGTGGATTACATCGGGAATCTTCAGTGTGTCCCGTTCTTCATCATCGGTGCACTTCTCATACGAGGTGTTGGCCACATCGCTCAGTATGTCGAGTCCCACCAGATCGGCGGTCCGGAAGGTGGCGCTCTTGGGACGACCTGCGATGGTTCCCGTGATCTTATCCACTTCCTCCACCGTCAGGCCCATCTCCTGGGCTGTCTTCAGGGTCAACAAGAGCCCGTAAACGCCGATCCGGTTGGCCACAAAATTGGGTGTATCCTTAGCGTAGACGATCCCCTTTCCCAGAACGATTTCGAGGAAATCGACCATGGTCTTGAGGACGTCATCCTCCGCTTCGCCCTGCACCACTTCCACGAGTCTCAGGTAGCGGGGGGGATTGAAAAAGTGAGTGAGGAGGAATCGTTTCCGGAAACTGGACGGAAGGGCTTCTCCGATCTCAGCCACGGACAGTCCTGAGGTGTTGGTGGAGAGTATGACATCATCCCTCACATGAGGAATGACGGTCTCAAACACCTTCCGTTTGACATCCACTTTTTCCACGACGGCTTCCAGAATCCAGTCCACTTCTTTAAGGCGACCGTTGTGCTCCTCGTAATTGCACGGTTCAATGAGTCGAGTCCTTGACGGGTCGAACAGGGGACTGGGCTTTGTTTTTCCAAGATTCTTGATCCCATCCTGGGAGAGTTCCTGGGTGAGATCGAAAAGAAGCGAGGGGATGCCGGCGTTCGCCAGGTGGCCGGCGATCTGAGCTCCCATCACCCCTGCCCCAAGAACGGCGACCCGTTCAATTCTGTCGGACATCGTCTTTCCTTTCCCGTCGCTTTCTGTTACTCAAATCGAAATGCGTGATGCGTGATTCGTAATGCGTGATTCGTAATGCGTGATTCGTAATGCGTGATGCGTGATTTCCCCCGTATGATTCATCGGGATCTCCGCTCCGCTGCGACGTAATGCGTTGCTGGTCACTGGGTCCCCGTTCCTTGATCCCTCTCACTCGCGTTTCAAAATGGTGGCGATGCCCTGCCCTGAGCCGATGCACATAGTCGCGAGCCCGTAGGTGGCATCCTGTTGCTCCATCACGTTGATGAGGGTGGTCAGAATCCTCAAGCCCGAGCATCCAAGGGGATGACCCAGGGCCACCGCACCGCCGTTCAAATTTATCTTTTCCATGGGCCACTTTCCCTCCCTGATGACGTACAAGGACTGGGCGGCGAAGGCTTCGTTGAGTTCAATCACGCCCAGGTCATCCAGGGTGAGTCCTGCTTTTTCGAGTGCTTTCCGGGTGGCGGGAAGGGGACCCTTCCCCATGCGATCCCATTCCACTCCGGCCACTGCCCGGGACACGATTTCCGCTCTCACCGGGAGATTGTGTTCATTCGCGTAGGCCCGGCTGGTGACAATTCCCGCGGCTGCGCCCACGGAATAGGGGGAACTGGTGGCGGCGGTTACCGTCCCGTTCTCGAGGAACGCAGGATCCAGGGATCGAATCTTCTCCTCATCCGGTTCCCTGGGTCCCTCATCCTGGTCCACCACTGTGCCGTCCTCCAGTTCGATGGGGACGATTTCGTTATGGAATCGCCCCTGTTTCTGGGCATCCAGGGCTTTCCGGTGGGATGACATGGCAAAGGTCTCCTGATCTTCCCGGGAAATACGACCGTCTCTGGCCAGATTTTCCGCCGTTTCCCCCATTCCGATGTAGAAATCCCGTTCCGCCAGGTCCGGATGGAAATCGGGATTGAACCCTCCCATGGGCACGCTGAACATGTCTTCCACGCCCAGAGCGATGCCCACGTCGATGTCACCCACCCTGACTCAGTTGGTGCACGGAATCCATTGAGGAACCGCAGAACCGGTTCACCACTTTCGCCCCGGCTTCAACGGGAATGCCAGCCAGGACGGCGACGGTTCGAGCCATGATCATTCCCTGGGGACCCTCTGGAAAGGCGCACCCAAGCACCACGTCGTCAATGTCTCGGAGAGGAAGGTCTGGATTTCTTTCCAGGAGCTTTTGTAGAACCTGGGCGGTGAGATCATCGGGGCGGATGTTGCCCACCATCCGGCCCCGCTTCACCCCCATAGGCGATCGAACGGCATCTACGATTACGGAGGTTCTCTTATCCATGGAGAGGTCTCCCAGTCTTATGCTTGAAAAAGATGCGTATGGTATTGCCGGCATTTCGAGTCCCGACTTGCGTCTGGACACTTCCGCAAGGAAAGACAAAACGACAGTCATGGCGATCCCGCCGTGGCGGGAGCGGCAATCTCATCCCTTTATGCGACACCGTACACTAAAACGGGTAATTCTTCTTGGAATAGACGTATTCGGCAATCTGACGTTTGAGACTTGCCACGTCAACGGCCGGCAGCATTCTTACCTGAAAGCGACGAAGCTTATCTATGACCCCCTCCGGCAGGTTCCCGTGATACATATCATTAAGCCCGGTCAACGCCCGGTTCAACAGCCTGAGACTCACTTCTGCTGTGAGCACCCGGGCAATGGGGAGAAGAACAGCGGCCTGGCCGCCACCGGAGGAACCCTCAAGGATGTTTCCGATCCTGGCGAGCGTGCTGTCGGCGGCGTACAGGTCAATGAAGCTGTCGGCCAGTGTTTCTCCCAGTTGCTGTTCATGCCTTAGGTCCTGACCGAATTCATTCATGGCTTCATTGAACACATAAAGAACCAGGTTTTTCCCTGCTTCCACCATGGCAATCTGGTGGGAAAGAGGTCCGCCGGGACCCGCAGTCTCATTAGAGTCCAGGGAGGCATCGATCCCCTTGATCTTCTCCCGGATGGGAATCTCATCCATGAAGGCTTTCTTCATGAAATACCCGGTAACAATCTGCCGGTTAATCTCATTGGTTCCTTCCCAGATTCTGTCGATTCGCGTATCCCGGTAGATACGGGACAGGGGGTAGTCTTCGATGAAACCATACCCTCCGTAAATCTGAATCCCGGTATCTGCACAGAACGCCAGAGTCTCACTGCCAAAAACCTTCACCATGGAGGATTCGATGGCGAACCGTTCCATGGTTTCCCCCATTTTCAGGTAGAAGTCATCGGCCTGGTGATCCAGGTCAGAGATGGCTTCATCTATGGCCCCGACGGCGCGATAGGTCATACTGTCGGCAGCGTAGGCACGAATGGTCATGTCGGCGATCTTGCCCTTGATGACGTCGAAGTGGGCGATGGGCTGGCCAAACTGCCGGCGTTCTAGAGCGTACTGGGAGGCCAGCGCAATGACCTCCTTCGATCCTCCCATATCGGAGGCACCCAGTTTGAGTCTCCCGATGTTGAGGACATTGAAGGCGATGGCGGTCCCTTCTCCGATTTTCCCCAGGACGTTTTCTCTCGGAATCCTTGCGTCCGTCAGTTTCAGGGGAACGGTGGAGGCTCCCCGGACACCCAGCTTGTGCTCCTCCGGGCCCACCTCGAGTCCAGGGGTGTCCAGATCAACGATAAAGGCGGTGAATTGATGACCGTCTACCTGGGCGAACAGCGTGCACACATGAGCCCAGCCTCCGTTGGTGACGAACTGTTTTTCCCCGTTTAGAATGTAGTGTTTCTCATCATCACTCATCACAGCCAGGGTCCTGGCCGCGGTGGCGTCGGATCCGGAGAGGGGTTCGGTGAGGGCATACGCCCCCACCCACTCTCCCGAAGACAGTTTGGGAAGGTATCTCTCCTTTTGTTCTTCTGTTCCAAACCAGATGATGGGCAGCATGCCGATTCCGGTGTGAACGGAAAAGGTGGTGGTGAAGGAACCGGACCGACCGAATCTCATGGTCTCTGCCACCAGGATGGAAGTGGTCTTGTCCAGTTCCAGGCCCCCGTACCGTTCAGGAACATCCACGGAAAGGAGCCCCAGTTCTCCCATCTGCCGGAGCAGTCCAAGGGAAAGATCCCTGTCCTTTCTCTCAATCTCCTCGGAGGCGGACAGGATGTGTTCTCTGCAGAAATCTTCCACCATCTTCTCAATCTCCCGCTGTTCCTCGGAGAACTGCTCACGGGAGAAAAGGGGAGTAGTCCCTACAGGTTCAAGAAGAAACAGCCCTCCGGTTTTATCCGGGGCGGCCTTCTTAGCCATGGCTATCTCCTTCCGGCCGGGTTCTCAACCCCGCCAGGATGAAACCCGTGATCGTCTCAATGTAATGTCTCGCGCTCAATCCTGGGACATCAAAAAGGGTAAACCATATGATGCCTTCAAGGTTTACCATGATAGAGAGGGCGGCAACATCCACATCCAGATTCTTAAACTCTCCCGACTGAACGCCGGCACGGACAATACCCTCTACCAGCTCCAGCAGCTCGTTATAGACCTTCTGGGTCTTGGCGTGAAAACTGGGATCCCGGCTGGAAAGGGACCAGAATTCGAGTTCTGCCCTGAACACTTTTGGATTCTGTTCGTAGGCCGTGAGGAAGAAATTGAACAGTTCGCTCAACTGTTCGGATGCGGACTGGTTCTCTTCGACGATATGGTTGAGTGTGGCCCCAAAGTTGTTGACCCAGTGGTTTACCAGGGAAAGGAAAATCTCCTTCTTAGACTTGTAGTACCAGTAGATGGCGCCTTTGCTGAGATGGGAGCGCCTCACAATGTCTTCCATGGTGGAATCGCTGTACCCCTTGTTCACCACCACGTCCAGGGCGGCATCCAGGATCTGTTTTTTTCTTATGTCTTTCTTGCTATGGGAGGCCATAGAAGCTATACCGACTGGTCGGTTTATTTTTAGTTTACCCTCGGGACAGGTAGGAACCAAGGGAAAACTGAGGCATCACTTCAGAATGCCGGCCTGACGGTATTTTTCCTGGTATTTCCTGTAGAGCGTCTTGTGGCGGTCACCCAGGTCAATGCGCTTCCCCTGTATGAACTCCATCTCTACCTGGGTGGGAATCTCCAGGGGATCACCATCCGTTACGATGAGAGTGGCATCCTTACCGACTTCAAGGGATCCCACCCGGTCCTGGATTCCCAGGATTCGGGCAGCGTACAGGGTGATGGACCTAAGGGCTTCATCCCGGGGGAGTCCGTAGGCAGCAGCGGTGGCCGCGTGGTAGGGAAGGTTCCGCTGATGAGGTGCCTGAAACGGACTGCTGCTGGCTGCGAGGCAGAAGGGGATCCCCGCCTTGTAAAGTCTCCAGGGGGTGGCGAAGGGAGTGTCATAGGGCTCGAACGGTCGCAGGGGAAGGGTGTGGACCGATTCGTAGATGACGGGGATTCCGTACTCTTTCAACAGATCTTTCACCCGCCAGGCATCACGACCACCCACGATGATAAGCCTCACCTGCTGGCGTTGCGACCAGGCTACCGCTGCTTCGATCTGTTGAACTTCATTGGCGTGAACGCAGACGGGGATCTGTCGTGTGAGAACAGGGATCATGGCTTCCCATTTCAGGTCCAGGGCATGGTGGGGGGCGTCTTCCCGTTCCGCTGCCTCCCTGGCCTGAAGATAGCTCCTCGCCTTGTGGAAAACTTCGTCGATCCTCCTGAGGCGTTCGTCCCTCTCTTTTCGTTGATCATCCAGGCTCTTGTCGATGCCTGGGCGAACGGTCAAGGTCATCCTGGGCCAGTTCAGATGAAGGGCAACAGGGGCCTTCAAGGTCGCTGTCTCCCAGGTCCAGCCGTCCAGCATCATAGCGGCTGATAGCCCCGATATCAATCCCCCAGTGGGAGTGGTATGAACCAGTGTAACACCGTTGGAACGGGTGACGGGTATCAATTCGGAATCCGGGTTGAAGCTTACCTCGGCCCGGATGTTGGGATTAACGGTGCCAGTTTCGGCGAAGTCCCGGGTAGCGCGAACAGCGTTGATTTCCAGCAGGCCCAGGGTGGTACTGGCCGCAATCAGACCCGGATACACGTGCTTTGTTCTGAGATCGATGATCTCGGTATCATCCGGGAGGGAGTCGATCGCCTTCCCAACGGCGGTGATGACACCATCGTCAAACAGAATCTGACCGTTGGCCAGGGGGCCAGTGCTGACGGGATGAATGGTGGCCCCTTTCAAAAGGATAGGATGAGACTGGGGCGGTGCCGGTATCTGGTCGGAGGCGGGCAGAACCCCCACCAGGAAAACGGCAATCGTCACCCAGGTACGTTCGAGGTGGGAGTTCATCCCTGTTTGTCAGCTTCTGGGGAGCGGTCCCGGGTTCCGTTTTCAGATTGCAGGATTTTCTGGATCAAAGCATTCCGCTCCCGGTCCAATTCCTTGCTCATGGCCTGGTCCCGGACCCGGCTGAAATAGTTTCTGCCGTCAATCCAGGTCTGTTCACATACAGTGTATGAAGAGAGAGGATGGCCGCTCCAGATCACAAAGTCCCCATCCTTTCCCTCTTCCAGGGATCCCACCCGGCCCTCGATTCCCAGTTGAACGGCGGGATGAAGGGTCACAAATTTCAGTGCTTCTTCTTCGGATAGTCCGCCGTACTTGACGGCCTTGGCCGCTTCCGTGTTGAGTCTACGGGCCAGTTCACTACTGTCGGAGTTATAGGACGTAACCACACCCACCCGGTGCATCAGGGAGCCGTTGAAGGGGATGGCGTCAAACACTTCAAACTTGTAGGCCCACCAATCGGAAAAGGTGGAGGCTCCCGCTCCGTGATTCCTGATGGCATCGGCAATCTTGTACCCTTCCAGCACGTGCTGGAAAGTGCCGATCCGGAATCCGAAATCGTCTGCTATCCGAATGAGCATGAGGATTTCATCCTGACGGTACGAGTGGCAGTGAACCAGCCGTTTTCCTTCCAGAATCTCCACCAGGGCCTCCAGTTCCAGGTCACGCCGGGGAGGAATCTTTTTCAGGCTTGCCGCCCTGGCACCCCTGTGATCTTCCCAGAGACGGCGATACTCCTGGGCGGCTGAAAAGGCGTCGCGAATGATCTGTTCCACGCCCATGCGGGTCTGAGGATACCGGGTGGTGTACTTGTCACCCCAGTTGCTCTGCTTGACGTTTTCACCCAGAGCGAATTTGATGCCTCCGGGAGCCCCTTCGAACAACAGTCCCGCAGGCGGTTCACCCCACCTTAGCTTGATGACAGCATTCTGTCCTCCGATGGGATTGGCCGAACCGTGGAGGACATTCGCCACGGTGAGCCCACCGGCCAGTTCCCGGTAGATATTGATATCGTTGCTGTTCAGTACGTCTTCAATTCGTACTTCCGCCGTCACTGCCTGAGTACTCTCATTGACGGAAAAGACGGCGGTGTGGCTGTGGGCGTCGATAAGACCGGGAGTTACATGCCGACCCCGGGCGTCAATGATTACCGCATCATCGGTACGGCGGGGAATACTCAAATTCTTTCCGATGCGCCAGATCTTTCCTTGTTTGATCAGGAGATCGGAATCTTCAACTACCCCTTTGGGCCCGCCGGTCCAGATCGTGGCATTCTTTACCAGGACCAGAGAAGGTTGAACAGGCGGCGCGTCAAAACCGTAAGCGCCATCAGGGTACCTCACCGTGAGCTCACTGGGATATTCCTCGGCTTTGGGAGGGGGCTCGGGGGCTTCCAACGGACCCGCGCGATCCGCCGTCCATCGAATGACCTTTCCCTCGGGGGTGAGCCCCTGACCCCGGGCCCGGTTCCCTCGTAGCATTCCGGAAATCCGGAGGGACCCTTCCAGGTCCAGACTGTCTCCCCTAAAAAGAATCGACACCGCTCCATTTTGCTCCAGAACGACAGACTCCAGATCGATCTCAACCGTGTCTGCGCGCAGGGTTCCTTTGAGGCTGGTTTTCTCCCCCTCGATGTCGAGGGTATCGGTCCGGGTGACACCATCAAACTCCCACCGGAGTACCCATGGGCCCCGGAAGTCTTCGCCGGGTTCGATCTTCACACGGTACCGGCGTCCTTGAATCCAAACTTCTTCCACGTCCGAGTCCCCGGAAAAGTAATCTCCATCCGTCACCACCAGATTGGCAATTTTCCCCTCTTCCACGGTTCCAAGAACCTTGTCCACTCCCAGGTACTTTGCCGGGATGGTCGTCAGACTGGCCAGAGCGTCGTCGGGGGAAAGTCCCCGTCCCACGGCGCGGATGACATTCTTCCTGAAATCTGACCGTTGTTTGAGGTCCTGGGAGGTGAACGAAAAGGGTATGCCGGCCTGTTTCATTCTGGCGGCATTATCGGGTGCCTGATCCCAGTGGCGAAGCTCAGACTGGGAATACTGAAGGGCGGATTCCCAGGTATCCACGTTGGGCGCCGGGGGAAAATCCACCGGAAGGATAACGAAGGGATCCAACTCTCCGATTTCTCTCAGTCGCCGGTATTCAACCCCGCTCCCCTTGAGCCAGAGGTCAAGGTCAAACTCCCGGGCGATCCGGCCCGCTCTGAGGGCGTCCAGCTCATTGTCCACTTCGAAGCACATGGCTCGTCCCCGGTCTACCTGTCCCTGGAGGGCATCCAGGGATCTATCGATCTCCGGTTTTTCGTTGTCGTGAGGAAATCGCAGGTAGATTTCGTGGGCACGCTCATACCACTGGGCATCCAGAAAGGTCTGACGGATAAGTGCTACAGTCCCGAGAAGGGAGTTGGGAACCCGGGTGTCCCCCCATCCTCCGTGTTCGAAGGCGATAATCTGGGCGGGTCCGTCCTCGGATATGACGGAATTCCGGGACCATGTGCCTAGATGAATGAGAGCGGACGATCCCCGGAAGATTCCGCCGGATGGGACCACATGGGCCGATGTAAAACCGAGGCGCCTCAACGCTTCCATTTCGTCGCTGTCCGGTTCGAAATCTTCAAGAGCAGACCGCTGGGGTCTTACCCTGGGATTCCAGTGTTCGGTGGTCGTTTCCTCCTTCGCCCCGTGACCCGGTTGCCCATTCTGATCCTTTTCCGGGGGGGTCGCCACCAGGTAGCTTTCGATGAAACCGGCGTAGACCATCTTTCCCGTCAGGTCGATCTCAAAGGCGTCGGTGGGTACCCGGGCCACCCGTCCCACCGATTCTACCAGGCCGTCCCGGATGACGATTTCACCGGATGGGATTACCTTACCCGGTTCAGGGACGATGGTGGCGTCCTTCAGGAAGAAAACCCTGGGGGTGCGGTCGTGCAGACCCTCGGTGGGCGCCACCTGGGCCTCCAGAAAACTCGTCAGCACGAGGACGGCAAGGACGATCAAAAGTTCTTCCCCCGAAGGTGGGCTTTGGTTAGTTCACGGGTGAGGAATCTGAAGGCGTCTTCGACGGAATCCGAGAAGTGAAACAGGTTCAGATCCTCTTTAGATATGGTGCCGAATTCGGCCAGGATTTTCAGATTGATCACCCGGTTCCAGTAGTCCCGGCCGTAGATTACCAGGGGAAGCTTTTTCTTCAGCTTCCGGGTCTGAATCAGGGTGAGAAGTTCCATGAGTTCATCCAGCGTTCCGAATCCACCGGGAAAGATGACCATGGCCTTGGCCAGGTACACAAACCAGAACTTTCGCATGAAGAAGTAGTGAAACTCGAGGTCCAGGTCCTTGGTGATGTAGGCATTGCCCTGGGGTTCATAAGGGAGCGAGATGTTTAGGCCGATGGCATAGCCATTGGCTTCTGTGGCCCCCCGGCAGGCGGCTTCCATGATGCCCCCGCCCCCTCCCGAAGTGACGATAAACCGGTGCCTGGAATTCTTGAGACCTTTCGACCACTTGGTCAGGCGGAAAGCGAGCTCCCGGGCGGCGTCGTAGTAGGGAGCCAGTGCCAGGAGTCCGTTCTCGCTGCCGGGATTTCTGGATCGGAGCTCCCGGGTCTTTTCCGGAGAGGGGATTCTGGCAGAACCGAAAAAGACGATCGTGTCCTTTATTCTCATCCTCCGGAAGAGCCGGAGGGGACCGAAGTATTCGGCCAGGAGGCGGGCCGGACGGGCGTCCGGACTGTTCAGAAACTCGAGATCCTTGTAGAACTTCTCCCGGTGTCTGTGTTTCCTGGTCACGTTTTACAGGTTGCGATTGGGCGGTTTTTGGGTCTCCACGAGAAAGTGGATCATGTTACTAAAAGGGGATGGTAAAGACAAGCGAAACTAAGCCGTCAACGGCCCGACGTAGTCCTGTTACCGTACCCCCCTCCGCCCGGAGTCTTGATGATGATTTTCTCGCCCTTTTTCACCATAATCTCGGCCTTTCCTCCCAGGTCCTTCCGTGACTGGTCCGCCCGGATCAGGATGTTTCTGCCTTTGGCACCCGGTTTGCCACCCGCCAGACCGTAGGGAGGAAGCCGTCGCCTTTCCGAGAGGATCGATACCTTCCGGGGCTTGAGGAAGACGATCTCCCGGATGGTTCCGTCGCCTCCCCTGAACATTCCCGTTCCCCCCCGATCCTCTACGGATGGCAAACTGTTCTATGCGAACTTCGGGATAGCGGTACTCCAGTACTTCCGGATCGGTGATCCTGGTATTGGTCATGTGGACCTGGACCGCATGGGCTCCCCTGTGAGAACGGGTGGCCCCGGACCCTCCGGCGATGGTTTCGTAGTACTGCTTTCCCTTTCCATCAGACCGTCCAAAGAGGAAGTTGTTCATTGTCCCCTGGGAAGCGGCGGCTTCGCCCAGGGCACCCAGCAGTGTATCTACGATGCGCTGGGATGTCTCCACGTTCCCCCCCGCCACCGCCGCCCCAGATGAGGGATTCAGCAAACACCCCCGGGGGATATGGACGGTTATGGGAACCAGGCAGCCCGAGTTCAGCGGAATGTCCTCATCGATCAGGGACCGGAATACGTACAGGACCGCGGCTTTGGTCACCGCCACGGGTGCATTCAGGTTTCCGTCGATTTGAGGGGCTGTGCCGGAGAAGTCGACCCTGGCCGCAGCGGTGTGAGGGGGCCGTTCTCCGCTCGTCAGGTTGAGACGAACCACAATTCTCGATCCGTCGTCGAGTGTGTCTTCAAACTTCCGTTCGACCTCCCTCTGTCCATTGAGCAACCGGCTCAGAGCCTGTCGCATGGCCTCGGCGGCATTGTCCCGGACATGGCCCATGTAAGCCTGGACCGTCCCCAGTCCGTATTTATCCACCAGACGGCCCAGCTCCCGAACGCCCGAATTCAGAGATGCGATCTGGGATCTTAGGTCGGAAATACGTTCGTCAATATTCCTGGCCGGGTGTGGACCGGAAAGGAGAAGATTTCTGATTTGTCTTTCCTTTAGTCTTTTCCCTCTTACCAGAAGGAAGTTGTCGATGATAACCCCCTCTTCATCCAGGGATGAAGAAAAGGGCGGCATGGACCCCGGGGTGATTCCCCCTATGTCCGCATGATGCCCCCTGGAAGCCACATAGAAAACGGGACCGTTCTTGGGTCCCTCCCGGAAGAATATGGGGGCGATGACGGTTACATCGGGCAGGTGGGAGCCGCCCCGGTGGGGATTGTTCGTACAATAAACGTCCCCGGGGAGCATCCTGCCCGTGTTGTCCGTGATCATGGATTTCACCGATTCTCCCATGGCTCCCAGGTGGACGGGAATATGGGGGGCGTTGGCGACTAGATTTCCATCGGAATCGAAAATGGCGCACGAGAAATCTCGTCGCTCCCGGATGTTGGTGGAATGGGCTGTGTTGGCCAGGGTGTAGCCCATCTGCTCGGCTGCGCTCATGAACAGATGGTTGAAGACTTCCAGCATGACAGGATCCCGTTGGGTGCTCACCCGTTCCCGGTCCGTCCCTTCGTGGGTCAGGACCACGTGCATGGTGCGGTTAACCCTCGCTGTGAATCCGGGCTCCACCACTGTGGTGGAAAAATCTTCCACAATGACGGCCGGGCCGGGAATGCGACAGCCCACGGGGCAATCTTGCCGGTGGTACACGGGTGTGGAGGTGGGAAGCTGCTGGAAATAGACCCGGGCCGTACCCCGGGGCAATACTCCGGGTGGTTTCTTGTCCCTGGGGATTCGCCTGCGTGTTTCCCGGAAGAGATGGCCCGTTCCTACCACCTCAGCCCGGATATTCACCACCTCAAGAGGAGCATCCACCGGGTCGAAGCCGAAGTGGTGCCTGTATTCTTCTCTAAACTTTCCGGGGAGTCGTGAACGAAGGGATCCATCCGAGGGGTCGGTCACGGGAATGGTCAGGAAGGTATCCGTGTTCATAGGACGAATATCCAGGAAGGCGTGGATTTCAATCCTGTCTTCGGGTGTGCCCGCTCGAACCAGGTCCTCTACTGCCGGTCTGGCCAGGGTTTCCATCTGGCGGGGCAGGGACCGGATGAATGACTCATCAAGGGGTCTTACCACGGACTTCGTGGCGACCCGCAACCGGTCTGCCCTGGCGATCCCGTAGGCGGAAAGAACGCCTGCGGCAGGGTGAATGACCACAGATCCCATACCCAGGATTCTGGCCAGGGCGCAGGCGTGCTGAGGGGCCGCACCCCCGAAGGCAACAAGGCCGTGCGTTCGAACGTCGAATCCCCGGGACACGGAAATCTCTTTGATGGCGCTGGCCACGGTCTCATCGGCGATTTTCACGAATCCCAGGGCCACCTGGACAGGTGTCATGGAGGTGCCCAGGGTCCCGTTTATCTCAGCCGTCAATTCCCCGAAGCGTCTCTTCACGATATCCCCGTCCAGGGGGCTGTCGCGGGCGGGTCCGAACGACATGGGCATATACGCAGGGAGGATACGTCCAAGAAAGAGGTTGGCGTCTGTGAGGGCCAGGGGACCTCCCAAACCGTATGAAGCGGGTCCGGGCCGGGCTCCCGCCGATTCAGGGCCTACCCTGAGCTTCTGCCCATCGAACCAGAGGAGCGACCCGCCCCCTGCAGCCACGGTGTTGAGGCGGAGGCTGGGAGCCTGGAATTCGATCCCACCGGTCTTGATCTTAAGGACTTTCTCGAAGGTGCCATCAAACCGGGACACATCGGTAGAGGTGCCTCCCATGTCCACACCGATAGATTCGGCGAGGTTATTGAGCTTTGCAACCTCCGCAGCCCCGATCACCCCGCCGGCGGGTCCTGAGTGAATAGCATCCTTTCCTGAAAAGGACAGGGCGTGCACAATCCCTCCTGAACTCTGCATGAATTCCAGTTCAATGTTCCCCGTGAAATGCTTGACGGAATCTACATACTCCTTGAGAATAGGACTCAAATAGGCATCCACGACGGTGGTCTGACCTCTGTCCACCATCTTGATCAGGGGCATGATTTCATGGGACACGGAAACCTGTGCAAAGCCCGCTTTCCGGGCGAGCCGGGCGAGTGTTGCCTCATGTTCAGGGTTCCGCCAGCTGTGCATGAGCACGATTGCCACGGATGAAATGCCCATTCTTCGAATGCTCAGCAGGTCACCCTGAACGGCCTCCTGGTTAAGGGCCCGGATCACCCTGCCGGTGTGATCCATCCGTTCATCCACTTCTTTCACACAGCGATAGATTGGGTCCGGTTTTTCCACGACCAGCTTGAACAGATGGGGCCGGTGTTGGTCCCCGATGGCCAGAAGATCTCTGAATCCCCGTGTGATGAACAGGGCCACGGATACCCCTTTGCGTTCCAGGAGGGCGTTGGTGGCGACGGTGGTTCCCATTCGAATTCCTGCCACCTGGTCTTCCGGAAGGGGGGTCTCCGGGGCCAGATCGAGCATTCGCCTGATCCCTTCGATGGCCGGATCGCGATACCGGGGGGATTCAGACAGAAGCTTATCCAAATGCACCCGGCCGGCGGGATCGATTCCCACGACGTCGGTGAAGGTTCCTCCCCGGTCTACGGAGAAAAACCATTTGTCGGGAGAAAGGGTGAGGACTCTCATGGGAACCGGGGGGCATTCATTCGAAAATGTACCCATCATTTCCCCCTGTCCGAAGGCGTTTATTCATGCTAATTTCTCTAGAGCAAGATGAAGGCCGTTAGCATTCTCTTGGGTGTGGGACTGGTTCCCGGTACACTCTGGGCCTCGGACGGAACGGGAGTCCCTTTTTCGTGGGCTGTGCTTCTGATGACCACGTTTGGGGGACTGGCCCTGTTTCTCTACGGCCTCAGGAAGATGAGTGAAGGGATGAAAAAGGCGGCGGGCAACCGGATGCGATCCATTCTCACCGCCCTTACCCATAACAGAGTGGTGGCGCTCCTTTTGGGCGCGTTTGTGACCATGGTCATTCAAAGTAGCAGTGCCACCACGGTCATGCTGGTCAGTTTTGTCCAGGCCGAGCTGATGACGTTCGTTCAAACCCTGGGCATCATTCTCGGTGCCGACATCGGGACGACCATCACCGCCCAGCTTATTGCGTTCAGGATTACCGATTACGCCCTGCTGATGATTGCCGTGGGTTTTTCTTTCACCATGTTCGCCCGGAAGGATTCCCATAAGAACCTGGGGGAGGCGGTTTTGGGATTTGGCATCCTCTTTTTTGGGATGCATCTCATGTCGGATGCCATGGCTCCCTTGAAAACCTACGGGCCCTTTATCCGCCTGCTGAGAGGACTGGAAAGCCCCCTTGTCGGTCTTGCGGCGGGGACACTGTTGACCGCCCTTCTCCAGAGCAGCAGCGCCTTCATAGGCATTGTGATCGTCCTGGCCCAGCAGGGTGTGCTTACCCTGGAGGCGGGGATTCCCCTTATCTTCGGGGCCAACATCGGGACCTGTGTGACGGCAGCACTGGCCAGCATAGGGGCGAAACGGGAAGCCAAACTCGTGGCCATGGCTCACGTGCTGTTCAAAGTGGGCGGTGTGATACTTTTTGTTCTCTGGATTCCCCAATTCGCCGACCTTGTTAGATGGCTGTCCCCTTCTTCCGAGGGTTCGACCCTGCACAGGCTGGCTTTAGAAACTCCCCGTCAGATTGCCAACGCACATACCGTATTCAACGTCAGTCTCGCCGTGATATTCCTCCCTTTCACCCTGGTTTTCGCCCGGTTGGTAAACCGGTTCCTTCCCTACCCGGAAAAGGAGGAAGCCGCTCTACCGGTTAGCTGGAGACTGGACGAAACCAGCATCTCCACACCGGCCCTTGCCTTGAACCTGGCCCGGTCGGAAATCCTCAGGATGATTCGAACCCTCTCCCGCATGCTCGAGGGTATCATTCATCCCTTCCTGGGGGACGAACCGAAGCCCGACCCCGAGCGTCCTCAGCTTTCCCTCATCGAGGGAATACAGATGAGGGAGCACGAAATTGACTTTCTGGTGGATAAGACATCCGACTATCTTCTCAAGATTACACGGCAGGAGTTATCTGACGAACAGGCCAACGAAGCCTACGCTATGCTTTCCGTCGCGAAGGATATAGAGAGCATCGGGGATATCATTGACAAGATGATGATCCCGCTCGTCGCCAAGAAAAAGGGGTTGGCCATGGATTTTTCTCCAGCGGGGAGGGAGGAATTGGAAATCTATCATGTAAAGGTCATGAAACAGATCAGCCGGTTACGGGAAGCCTTTGAGACCCTGGATCCCAGACAGGCGGCCAAGATCATGACCAAAGAAGAAAAATACACCGATCTGGAATCTGAATACCGGGTCAAGCATCTGGAGCGTGTGGGCAGGGAGCTGACAGAATCGGTGGCCACTCATGAAGTCCACATGGAACTCATGGATCTGCTCAAGCAGATTAACGTCTACACTGCACATATTGCCCGTACTCTGGCTCTGTCCCTGGGTACATAGGGTCCCAGGCGTCACCGGTCCCTAGGCCAGCTTCTCCGCTTCCCGTTGTTTGGTGTGGCGGACGAACGGGGAATACAGCAGCCGGAACCATCCGAGAAAAAACACTTCCAACACCAGGAGATACCAGGGCCAGGGGGGCAGCCAGCCAATGGGTTCAAAATCGACCGATGGCACCTCAAACAGATAGAGATAATTCCCACCGGACAACAGGTCAGCGGGCAAGACCACCAGCATTGCGAACAGATTGAGAAAAAGAAAAGAGCTCCGGAAACTGCCGGGGGAGGGTCTCTTCCCCTGAACGGACACCAGATACAGCACGGCGAACAACGGTAGCCCGTGGGAAGACCAGTAGAGAAGGGAGTCCACGGATGGGAAACGGGCGTCCAGATCCGGGAACATGAGGGCCAGGGACGATCCGCCTACGATCCAGTAGAACAAAACGTCAAACAGTTTCTGTCTCGGCCGGAGAAGGTACAGGACCATCAGGTACTGGGTGACGCGGCAAAGGTGAAAGGGAAGGTCTTCCGAAAGGGAAAACTCATTCCTGAGGAAGGGGAGTGCCCTGGCACCGGCCTCCCGGACCAGAATCAGAGCCGCCAGCCAGATGTGAACCTGTCTCTTGTGAGCCTGAGAATTGTGCTTCTTGAGTTGGAGGATGGCGGCGGCGATCAAGGCGATCACAACCGCAACGGCAGTCGCGTGCTCGAGACCGAACAGAACGAAGGGACGCTTCACAGGTCAACTCCCGGATGAACCCGAGGTGCACTCCCCAGGGAACGAAGGGCCCGTCAGGGGGTCCCCATCAAAAGTTATGGGTTCGGCGGAAACGAATCAACGGGAGATATGAGCGGGCTCAAAATCGATCTGGCCGTCCGTCAGCCTCACGGCGATGTCTTCCTGCTCAGGATGGGCGAGGGAATACCTTGCCAGACCTGACAGCACTTCCCTCCGCAGGAGTCTCATGATGGGACGGGCACCGTGTTGACGGTCGTATCCGTACTTGGCCAGGTAGTCCTTTACCTGGCGGGAAACCTGGAGGCGAATGTTCTGTTCAGCCAAAGTGTCGATCACCTCTTTCAGTCTCAGGTCAACGATCTTTTTCACCGTTTCCATATCGAGATCATTGAACGTGATGATGTCATCGATACGATTGATGAATTCCGGTCGGAGGGATGTCACCAGTTCTTGGCGACTCAGGTTTGACGTCATGATGATGATGGTGTTCTTGAAATTCACCGTTCGTCCCTTCGTGTCTGTGAGCCGGCCGTCATCCAGGATCTGTAATAGCATGTTCAGGACGTTGGGATGGGCCTTTTCCAGTTCATCGAAGAGGATCACTGAGTAGGGGCGGCGGCGGATCTTTTCCGTGAGCTGTCCCCCTTCTTCGTACCCCACGTAACCGGGAGGGCTGCCGATGAACTTGGCCACCGAATGCTCTTCCATGTATTCGCTCATGTCGATTCGAACCAGGGCCTTCTCGTCATCGAACAGGGCCTCCGCCAGGGTCTTGGCCAGTTCGGTTTTACCCACCCCCGTGCTTCCGGTGAACAGAAACGATCCCAGGGGTCGAGCTTGATCGGTCATGCCGGTCTTGGATATCCGGATGACATCGGCCACTCTGGCCAGAGCCTCTTCCTGCCCGAGCACTCGTTCTCTAAGCCTGTCTTCGAGATGGAGGATTCTCTGCTTCTCACTGGCCAGCATCCGTGTCACGGGAATTCCTGTCCACCTGGAAACAATTTCGGCGATCTCTTCCCTGCCCACTTGCAGCTTGAGGAACCGATTCGCCTGGAGTTCCTTGTTTACCTTTTCAAGTTCCTGTTCAAGCCTGGGGAGATCTCCGTATCTTATTCTCGCAGCCGTCTGGTAGTCGCCCTCCCTCTGAGCTCTCTCAGCCTGCAGGGTGAGCTTGTCCATCTGTCCCTTGATCTTTCTGGCCCGGTTTACCCGTTCTTTTTCCTTTTTCCACTGGTCGTTGAGCTCTCCAAGGCGGGAGTTGAACTCATCGATTTCCTTTTCGACAGCTTTCAGTCGGTTTCTGGAAGTCTCGTCCTTTTCTCTCTTCAGGGCCTCCCGTTCCACTTCCAGTTGAAGTAGTTTTCGGTTGGCATCATCGATGACTGTTGGGGACGAGTTCATTTCCATGCGGAGTTTGGAGGCCGCCTCATCCATCAAGTCCACGGCCTTGTCGGGAAGATAACGGTCGGAGATATACCGGTCGGACAGGGTGGCTGCGGCGATCAAAGCCGAATCTTGGATACGGAGTC
>JBHIAI010000115.1:0-5778 GCA_046861655.1 Fidelibacterota bacterium
TGACAGCGAACTTCCGAAAAGAAAGACTTAGTCATTCCTTGGCCTTAAGATATTTTCTCAAAGTTTCGGCATCAGCGAGATCCTTGATTCTCCCAGTAGATTCCTTACTCTTGATGAGATCTTTTGCGGATAGGAAAAACGCTTTCGTCGCGCCAAATATTCCCTCCACTCGAGATTGAAAGGCTCCCTTGAACTTAACGCCGGTTATGGACGATAAGATATCGATTCTGACGGGAGGGTATCCGAGTTGGATAACCATGTCCGGATTAAGAATATCCTTCTCACTTATGTTAACGTCACCAAATCCGAAATCTTCTAACACCTGCATGACTTTCTCCGCATTCTTCCTGGTCGGTTCAACCCAGATGTCGATATCCCCGGTATTTCTCGGTTCAGCATGAAATCCTACGGCATAAGCACCCACGATCAAATATAGGACCTCATGTTCGTTTAATAGCTTTACAAATTCTTCGAAGTCCTTCTCGGCTTTCACGGTATTCGTTTTCCCTATGTGTCAATCTGATCCATCGTTCTCTCAATTCCTGAATAATCTCAAGTCGCTCCTCCGGAGACATGTTCATATACTGACGAACGGTGTGCTCCTCAGCATCTTGAAACGAAGTTGCTTTATAAACTTTTCTGCTACTACGCTCAGCCATTCAAATTCTGGTCATTGGTTTTTGCCGACTGCAACTGCCGCTGCCAACTGTCTACTGGGGCAGGCGTGGCTTCGCCACGTGACTTACATCTTCGTCCGTCTTCCGGACGAACCGAAGACCAAAGTCGCCTGGCAGGTAACTTCCTCCCTATGAGTCACCATCTGGGACGCCTGTCCCCCGGCAGCCTGCCGCCAGAATGGGCTTCAGGCTACGAACAATCCGCGGTCTGGGCGTCCTTAATCGGGTGGACTGATACGGACAAACATGAGAGTCCCACCCTCTCGTGGCGACAGGGGAATCCAAACGGGTATAGGGTAGTGTGGGTTCCCCGGACTATCCATGGTGACTCATAGATACTCGAGAAAAATTATTCCTTATTTGATTGCCCATCAACGATTTTTCCTCGCTGGACCGCGATTTTTTCGCTTATTCCAGTAGAATTGTGATGGGGGTCACATGGGGGAATGCGTAATTCGTCATGAGCAATTCGTAATGAGTAATTCTGCCCCTGCCACTGCTACTGCCAACTCGAGGTTCCGCTCCCGAGGCGGATGATGTGGGGGGAGCGATTCTGGGCATACACGTTGCGGGTGTCGATGATAAGGGGTGCCCTTTTCGCGATGGCATCGTAATCGAGTCCCGAATGATCGGTGAGAATGGCCACAGCATCGTAATCCCCGGCCTGATGGGCTCCGAACGATCCCACTCCAGCCCGACTCTCACCATCCAGACTCAGGATAGAAACGTAGGGGTTAAAGAAATCCACCTTCGCTCCCCGCTCTTCCAGAAGGCGGAACACATCCAGAGCCGGGGACTCCCGGACGTCATCGATGTCTTTCTTGTAGGCCACACCCAGGATCAGGACCCTGCTGCCGTTAACGGGGCGTTTGTTACGGTTCAAACCGTCCGCGATGAGCTCAGTCACATGTTCCGGCATTCGGGTGTTGATCTCCCCCGCCAATTCGATAAACCGGGCCCTGTAGTCCAGGGACTTCATCTTCCAGGCCAGATAATGAGGGTCTATTGGAATGCAATGCCCCCCTAACCCCGGCCCCGGAGTGAACTTCATGAACCCGAACGGCTTGGTGGCGGCCGCGTCGATGACCTCCCAGGCGTCGATATCAAGCCGCTCGCACATCATGGCCACCTCATTGGCTAACCCTATATTGATGGAACGAAACGTGTTCTCCAACAACTTCACCATCTCAGCGGATTCAGGACTGGAGACGGGCACCACCTCCTCCACAATCTGTTCGTACAGGAGCTTGCCCAGGGCGGTGCATTCTTCGGTCACACCCCCCACCACCCGGGGGGTGTTGCGAATCCCGAATCGTTCATTCCCAGGATCGATTCTTTCGGGGGAGAAGCAGAGAAAAAAGTCTTCCCCTACTTTCAGTCCCGAGGTTTCCAGCTCTGGAAGGACCAGGTCCCGGGTGGTGCCGGGATAGGTGGTGCTCTCCAGGACCACCAGGAAGTCTGTGTGCACGTTGGGGACCAGCCCGGTAAGCACCGCGTTGATGAACGAAATATCGGGGTCCTTGAGCTTGTTCAGGGGCGTGGGAACACAGATGCAGACGGCATCGAGATCCTTCAGCACGCCGTAGTCGGACGTGGCAGTGAACTGGCCGGATGAGACCACCGATTTCAGGTCCTCATCCTTCACATCCTTGATATAGTTCTCCCCGGCCTTTATATTGCTAACCTTCCCTTCGTCGATCTCAATCCCCGTTACCGAAAAACCTTTCCCGGCGAATTCCACCGCCAGGGGCAGGCCCACGTATCCCAAGCCGATGACGCCGATTCTGGCGGATCTGTCCTCGATGCGTTCCCGAAGGTTCGGGGCTTGTTCTTTCATCATGCTCCTGGTCCTTCCCTAGTAACATTACCTGTTTCAGAATTCATGAGACCGCCACGCCCGACAGTCCCCCGGACTCCTGATGACGGGGTCGATCTTACTTTCAAATCCTTTCGGTAAAAGCAATTGCTGCGTGAACAATCAATATTCCCGCAGGCGTCCAAAGCTCTCTTTCAATGTTAATTTCGGCTCCCAACATGTTTTGTTCGGCAACTTTGAGATATGCCTGCCAGCGATCCCGACTGACAGATTTCTTGGTGATTTTCTTCGCGGTCACACTGGAAAAGAGTCCGGTCCTATCAGGGGAATAAATGCCTTTCTTACACTATCCTTTAATTCCCGGTATTCTTTATTCTTTTCCCATTGTCCAACGGTAAATACGATCGGTACAAGCGTAATGCCGTAACGGGTATGAAGTTTCCCGGTAAAACTAGGGATCCATTCAGAGATAACATCCTTCTCCTTAAGATTGTTCACCAGAATGAGAACATCGAGGTCACTCTCTGAAGTATCTTTCCTTAGGGCAACGCTTCCAAAAATTCCAGCCCATGTACATTTCCCCTTTAAACCCTTTTTCAATTCCCCAATTATTTCATTAATGTATTTCCCCTCGCCGGAAAACAATGGTTTCAGGAACAATTGATGAAACATATGTTTTCGATTCAAGAAGTACAGGCGCGTTCGACTGCTGCCGCGAAAATAAACCAGATTTAATAATTCCAGGTGCTGCAACGCCAAACGGGCTGTGCGATCATTTATCCCGGCTCTCCGCGCTGTTTCACGACCGCTGATACCATCTTTCAATTGGAATAATACCCGTAAAACCGAAATGTGACTCGGCGTCCGAAATATCGTTTCCATTGGGTTTCGTAACATGGATTTCATCAGTGCGTAATATAATACTCATATGCGTAATCATTTACGCATAAAGTGATGCTCGGTTTTTTGGCCTGCTCTGATTGAGACAGGCATACATACAGATCTCTGATGGACAGTCGCTAGGCTCAACTGCGCGACGACATGATGAATAACGGAAAAGCAGTGACCAGTGATGAGAGAGGGAGACCGGGAGTATTTGAGAGTTAGACACATGGACGGTGGTTACACCAGGGGGCGTAACGCCAAATGGCGTAGGAGGCTTACTGGGTTATCTTACGGACCCAGGCTGCGAAAATGGGATCCACAACAAAATACTCGTTCTTGTACCGATCAAGGATGTCCTGTGCGTCCAGGGACTGCAGAGCCTTCTGTACACTGGACGGTGGTCCCAACCCATAAGCTTCTCGGACGGCCGCGGAAAGCAGTCCACTCATCCCGCGTTGAACACCTGCCCTTAAGACAGCACGTTGCCGCAGGGTCAACAGCTGCCACGTTCGTTCATACAAGACTGACTGACTGGAAACTAGGGTATGAATAACACGATTCAGATCATCCACGTCGATTTTGTGCTTGTCTGCTAGCTCAGCGTAATCCCACAGCTCGTGGGCAATTCTTTGTACATCGTACGGTATAAGGTCAGATGCTCTGAGTAACTCATCCAGCGCCTGCTTGCTCAGTTTTCGCTTTCGTCGATGGAATTCCTGCAGGATGAATTCCCTCCAAATGTCCGCTCCGATCTTGTCCAAGAACATCTTTGGCCCCGACCCGTGAGAGGGGGGTCCCCTGGAGAGCATCTCTTCCACGAGCGACGGCTGCGACCCAGCAAACACGTAGCCCACTTGCCGCTGTTTTTGAACTTCGTTTCGCAGGGCGTTCTCGACGGACTCGCTGTCAAAGTTAGCAATCTGCTGGAACTCATCCAGACAAATTGCCATTCGTAGCCCAGCTTTCCGGGCCAACTCGCCTGGCATAGCAAAAACATCAGATGCAATCGGCCTTGGGTCAAAACCCACACCTCTCAGCCCCACCGTCACCTCGCCCGTCACCGAGTCAATACTCAGCTCGGGTCGAACCCGCTTCAGAAACTCAGACACCCAAGCCTTCACTTGATCCCACTTTCCGCTCATGCGCAAGACTTGCTGGGCGAACTTTTCCAGGAATTGAGCATAACTGGCGTAGCTGCTGACAGGGAGGTTTACCGTACGAATGCCTTGCTTGCGAAGGTCCGAGAACGCCACGGCAACGAGAGAACTTTTCCCAAACCGTCGAGGAGAGAGCAGAAAGATCTTCTGCCCGTCAATCAGGTCGCGGACCAGCTTTCTAAGCTCCTCTTCTCGATCCACGAATCCACTCTTCTTCTCAACGATTTCTCCGAACACAAAGGGGTTCTGCCTTGCACCCATATATCAGCTCCTCTGGTAATCGAGATCAACTATCGTCACCAACCGGTGTCGACACGATTCTTGGGGTCACCAACCGCTACGCCACTTAGCGTAACGCCAAATGGCGTAATAAGCAATGAAAAACTTTACCCCTGAGGGAACTGTGACGGGTAATCCGCAATTCAGTAACGCAGGGAGACAAGAATACGGGATGGGACTGGTGGAGTAACGGTCACCGGGAGCGGATTCTGTCCAGGATGGTGTCGTAGTTCTCAAGGGCGTACGCGAGGTCGGTTTCTTCCTTGTCCACATCAAAACAGAGTTCGGGGTAGCGGGTCCTGTACCCCGCCACCCGGCAGTCAAGCAATCCCGAGAATACCCCTGACAACCTGGTCACCGATAGATAATCGGTCACCCGGGTGCGGATTCCCAGGGGTGCCGCCACGTATTTGGCGTAGATCTCCCTCGCGGCTATTTCCAGTCCTTCTTTCCCCCGTAGTTTCACGGCCGCCCTGGCTATCCTTGGAATCGTCAGAAACTCCTCTAGCCTGTTGCCCGAGACCGCAACTTTTCGTAAACCGAAGAACATTCCCAGGAGTTGTTTGTTCCTTATCCGGTTGGGTTTCACCAGGGCCATGTTGCCGAATTTCAGGGGACCTTCCCCGTAAAGCAGGTACGGCCAGCTGAACCCTGGAAACAGGGATTCGAACGTTTCCTGGGTACAGAACGGGAGGACGAAATCAACATCCGGGGCGTGGGCGATGAGATCCTCAAGGCCTTCCACACTGAGAAAGGGGGTGTCACAGGCCAGAAACAGAGCCCGTTTTTCCTTGTCACTCGAATCCGGAAGGTGATAGAACGTATCGATGGCGTTCTCGTAGAATCCCCCTGTTTCCTGGATGATCTTTTCTACTTTCCCTGGGGGAATGACCTTCTCAAGCTCCGATCTCTTGCCCACGGCATAGATGATGCCAACCCCGGGCGATTTCTCCAGGACGTCTAT
>JBHIAI010000116.1:0-5730 GCA_046861655.1 Fidelibacterota bacterium
CCCCCGTGCCAGGGCGAGCCCTTCCCTCTCATCCACGTCGATTCGCAGCGGAATGAATCCTTCCAGAGATTCTCTGATCCCCGGATCTGAAAAGGTTTCCCGGTCCATCTTCCGGCACCATTGACACCAGTCCGCATGGAACTTTGCCATCACAACCCGGTCCTCCCGGGCCGCCAATTCAAGAGCAGTATTGAAGGAGAGATCCATGAAGACGTCCACCGTATCACCAAGGAGGGTAATGACAAGCACGGTAGCCGTGATGATAATAGGGATGACGGGTGATTTCTTCATGGTCTCTCCTTCAGCATCCTGTCCTGCACCCCCCAGCTCAAAGGGTGGACTCAATCTTCAGACCCCTGATTGCCCCTTCCGGTTGAAATCGAGGGCCTGGGTGACTGTGACTCCTACAACCGGTTTCTCTTCGAAGCCGGCAGGCAGATAGTTATCGGACCACCTGAGGACCGGGTATAAGGCGTAGGCCCGGACGACAAATCCTGTCATGCGGGAAGGCTGCACCTGGACCCCGGCACCCAGAAGGCCGTAGGCGAACAGGGTCCGGGGAAACCGGGTCGCGTAGATCTCAGATTCCACGGGCCTCAGGGAACCATGCTTGAGATACCCTGAAACAAAGGGCGTGACTGTGGAATAGATTCTGTAACTCCAGGCGACCTGACCGGTCGCGTAATAGTTAAATTGGTAGAGGTTGCTGTTCTTCGCGTCTTTCCTCAGGTTGAACTTGACCGAAAAAAGGCGGGGCTTTCCCCGGAGACTCATGTAGGTTCTGTTGGCAAGGTACCCCAGTTCCAGGGTCCCCACCGGAGATACCCGGAAGGGAAATTCCTCGTTGCTGTACCTTTCATACAGGGGAAGGGTGAGCTGCAGCCACAGGGCTCGTGATCCTCCGGACCGGATTCGGCTCGCCCGGAGCCGAAAGTTGTTGATCTGAACGTTGGATTCCGATCCATCATACGTCAGCAGTTCTGAAATGCTGAAAACGCTTCCGTCAAGGGACGTACTGACCAGAAGACTCTGGGTTAGCCACCGGGTTGCCCCTACAGAATACCCCAGCAGGGGACTGTTGATTATGGAGTTGCCCGTGACCCAGCTGTCCCAGTCATCGGATCCTCCAACCTGAAACAGGAACTGGGTCTTCTTCCCCTGGCCGGTTAAGTCCAGGCCATCGAAATCGGAGAAAGAGCCGGCGGATCCCTGTGTGTGGAACCCCTGAAGTGTGCAGCACGTTTGACCCCTTAAGCCAGACCACGGCGTCGCGACCACAAACAGAAGAACCAGGCCGACAGAGGTAACAGCGCGCAGGAAAGAGGAAGAACTTTCGTTGCCAGAATCCATACGGGTGGAATCCCGACCGTTCGGGAGGGAGCGCCACAATCCCCTGGCCACGGTTACTCTCGGGACCATATTCCCGTGTCGGGATAAAAGGCTGCCCACGCGAACCAGTAGCTGATGAAGGATTTCCCGGTCTCGAGACGCTGACCCTGGAGCTGGCCGGATATGGCTTCCCCGAGTAGATTCCATTGACTGCCTGTCTCTTCGTCCCTGAGAAGTATACTGCCGCTGTCAAGGTCATAGCTCGACAGTTCGAACGTCTTGTCAGTACGGTAGGCCACGGCGAAGTTGTCCACCCCTGATCCGACGATCACGTAATTCTCGTTTCCCACCTCCTCGTGGATCACTCCTACGGAGTCAAAATCATCCACCACATAGGCCTTCGCCTCCCCGTTGGCAAGAATCCCCAGAACCCTTTCCTTTGGGTGTAGTCTCGAATCCAGGGTACTGACGGGAAAATAGATATTTCCATCTGTCCTGAACGACCCGTACGGATAGGCCTGGTAGTTGCGGGAATACCCGGTTTTGGACGACAGGACCTGGGTTTCGGGAAAAAGCTTTCGCCAGGTTTTCCATGTGGTCTCCATCATCCGGTCTACCGTCAGGTCCTCGCCCCGGAATTTCCCTGAAGCAGCCATCAAGAACATCTGGGGCCAGTAACTGTTCGATTCCCTGTCGTACATGATGAGATTGCTATTATACAGAAGACCTGACACTCCAAACCCCCGGTCATCCTGGACATGAACGGCGCTTCCGGTGAGGGGACAGTAGGAGATGGTGTAACCCTCCATGTTTACGACTTCGTGCCAGTCCAGGATAGGATGGGGAAAGGCCACCGCGGTATCCCCTTTCTTGACACCCACCACCAGGTCGCCGTCATCCAGGTAGGCAAGATCGCCGGATCCCTGCTCCACCAGGGGTGGACGGGTCAGACTGGGGATGCAATCCTGCCCCGGGCATCCCCATTGGATCAAGGATTCGTCGATAAGCCAGGTACCGGCCCGCGGGATGGACTGCGGGCCGAGATCGATTAGGTAATCATCGGAGCAGCCCCACAGGGTGACCAGGACCAGAAAGACCGGGAGGGTTTTTCTCACTTCCACGACAGAAGGTTACCGCTGCCCCTCTGACTTGTTCTGTCAGTTGGATGACAGTTGGAGGAGTCGATCAAAGTCCGTGCCAGTGAACCAGGTGTCGGAAACTTACCGAAAAGACCAGGGCATCCAGCTGAAATCCCTCCACCTGTTTCCAGGCGGGAAATTCCAGGGCCACAACGGCCGCAACGGATTCGCTAAGTTCGAGATCCAACCCTACCATACCCGCCACCGTCACGCCGCCGGAATTGGGGGCTTCCACCCCCGCCCATCGATCCGGCTGTTCCTCTTGAATCCTGAGTCTTAAGTAGGGAAAAGAACGGTAAAGGACGGGTGCCTGACGGATGCCGTGAACAGCGAGGAAGCTTTTTCTTCCTGGAAGGAATCCCAGATCGCTTTCGTACCAGGGAAAGACCGTCTGTGCGGTGATGCCCACCACCCAGGGGAATTCGGTCCGGACCCACCACTGGGCATTGACACCCGATGACACCACGCCGTTTCCCAGGGCAAAGTGACGGTGTTCAACCTGGTCGGCGTTTTCCGAGAAAGGGTTGCTCTCGTAACTCTTGGCGGTGGGAAGAGTCAGGTCCGCCTCAACAAAGAAGCGGTGTCCCGGACCGAAAGACCGGTTCGCTACAAGCCAGCGGACCCCAAGCGCCACGTTTCCAAAACCGCTTACCGATTCCGTCCGGTGATGAGCGTCGGGCTCATCTGCAGTCTGACTCCAGTGAAGAAAGGGTATCCTGAATACCAGATTAACGTTGTCCGACAGGCCGTACATGACAAAGGGGTTGAGGGCCTGAATATTGACACTGCCCACATGGCTCCCCGTTTCATCCCGGGCCGGATTGAACCGGCTGGGTGTCAGCCGGGAGAAATCGAAATCAGAGCCGTAGAGCCATTGAGTATGGGCCAGCCCGATACCTTCTGTGCCGCTCCCGACCGGGAGGGTGGGATTGCTTCACAGGGGTCACTGGGCAAAAAGGCGGGAGTGGATCCCCAGGATGAGAAACCCGACAAGAACCAGCCTTGAAATGCTCACTCTAGGGAACCGGGAAGCGGGGCAGGGGCCTTAACCAGTCAGAACTTGAGTTAAACTCTTCAGGGTCGATTCGTCCGGAAGACCCGTAAGGATAACATTCCCGTCCACAACAAGAGAAGGAACGGCCCTGACTCCATAGTTCTGGGCCAGCTCGCAACACCTTCCATCCACGCATTCGCTGGCCAGATGTATCTCCATCTCGAGCCCCGGGAACTTCTCCTGTATCGCTTTCAGGGTCGTTTCACACAGACGGCACCCCGCGCTGAAAAACTCAGCCTTCATAAACCTCCTCCAGACTCCGTTGCCCCATGAAAATCTCCTCAATCATCGCACACGCCCGGCGGCAATCCTCGCTGTCAGCCAACCGGTAGTAGATGGTAAGGCCGTCCCTTCGGTTTTCTACCAGGCCTCTGTCCCTGAGCCTCCTCAATTGATGGGAAATGGCGGAGACTTCCCTTCCCAGAATATCGGCCAGATCGCAGACACAGAGCTCCTTTCCCCTCGACAAGGCGTACAGGATTTTCAAGCGGGTAGGATCGGCCACCATGGCGAGAATCTCGGCGTGGCGGTCTATCCCCGTTTCCCCCTCCAGCTCACTTTTCAGGGACAGGAGCTTGGATTCGTCCACGTAGGACCGGACGCAGGATCGTTCAAAGGAGTCATTCTCTATCCGATTTGTCTTCATGAGGTCACCGCCGTTTTCTTTTTCAGGGGAAGATAGACTTTGCGCACATCACCAAGACAACATCTTCCCGAAGGATTGGTGACTTCGCAGGAACACCCACCCCCGTCCACCTTTTCGCGGATCTCCTCTTCGACGGTGGATCGGCCGAACTTGAGAAAGTCGGACTCAATCTCCTCCCGGGTGTGGCGGAAGCAGTAACAGACGGTACGGGGGTCTTCCGTTTCTTTGAAGCCCACCCTGTCGACGAGGTGGTGTTTATCTACGGTAAGATGGGAACCGGGGAAAAAATAGACGGTTGAGTCTTCAGGATTCGTGCAGAGGTACCCATCCGTGATGTCAGGATAGTGGCGCCAGTCTCTCCGGGTCAGGGATCGAATGGTGAGAGCGGAAACTGTCTTTCCTCTTTTGCCGCATGTGGGACAGGTGTTTTCCTCCTGGTGTGAATGTTCTCCAGGCAGGGCGCAGCATGCGTCCATCAGGATGTCCCCTTGGTCAGAGGTTCACCGTTCTTTTTTCCATCCTTGGTTTGATCTTTCTCTTCCGTCGGAATGGCCTCATATCCCATTTTCTTGACAACGCTGGGTATGGCGTCGGAGCTGACCACCTTCTCATCAAAAGTGCAAACCATGGCCTTGGATTCATAGTCCACTGTGCACTTGGAGATTCCTTCCACCCTATTCAGGCCCGCTTCGAGTCCCCGGGCACACCACTGACAGGTCATGCCCTCCACCGTCCATTCGGCCCGGGCGAGGGTCTCGTCCCCTTTTTCTTTGTCCCCGCCGGCGTAGAGATACGATCCGGTATAGGGGAAAAGGATCAGGGCCAGGACCACCGGGGTTATTCCCCAGACGGTTCGTCGTTGTATTTTCTCTCTCTTCATGGTTTCCTCCTCATGAATGTCGCAACAAGCGGCCTCTTTTTTCCGCCTATAGACCTGAACGTGGGCAACCGCAAGAAGACCAACGGCTGCGATTGAGGTATACGGCCGGATAGGCTCAAGAAACGAGAACATGCTCAAACTGGTGGCCCCGCCCACTACAACAAGGGCGGGCCCGATACAACACAGGGAGGCAGCAAGCCCCGCTACCGCAGATGTAACCAACGTTCCCTTCATGGTCAGTTTCCTAAACTATTTGAATAAGTATACAAAGAATCCATCATTAAACCAACCGCCTCTTCAAAGGTTCCCGTCCAGGGTTCAGGCGAAAAACCGCACCTGAACTCTGAGGGTACCACCGCAGCGCCTCCGGCGGTAGAGACAATGGTACGCGGAAGGACACACCGCAAAAGGATTCCGGTTGACGTGAATGGATTGGAAGACCAGCAGGGGGACCCATATGAAACCTGCGTGGACTACCTATTGCCTGTGATGTTCCCGAAATGGTGGTCCCGTAACGCATTCTTCTCAACGATCAGGCCCGTTCACGGAATCTAACCCAGAGGTTCTCCTGGTGATCTTAATACTGGGGCAAGGGGCATTCTTTCTGGTCATTCACCGGAGTTTACCGGTCTCGGTGGGAAAATCACCTCGAAGAAACGAGAATAAGCTTCCCCTGTCGTCG
>JBHIAI010000117.1:0-5692 GCA_046861655.1 Fidelibacterota bacterium
GGTCCGACCCCCCAATCCCGCAATTTGGAGTCGAGAAAGCGGGTTTGTCGACGAGCGGGACCGACGGGACTCGAACCCGCGACCTCCGGCTCGACAGGCCGGCGTTCTAGCCAACTGAACTACGATCCCTGATAGTCAAGTCTCAAGCACCAGTTCTGGGGGCACTTTCAAAAAGCCCGGGAGATTCACTCCTTTTTCCCATCCGACGACCTGCGCCGGTACAAAAGGGAAACCGGGATGATCACCAGATACCCCAAGAAAAGCATGATGGGCGCAAGAGTCAACGCCTGAAAACTGTTCACCTCACCCGTGGCCATGATCACATACGCCAGAATGATGACCAGCACTCCGATCCCAAATAACAGGTAGTTCTTCCGGGTAAAGGTCCACCCTTCAAACAGGTGAAGTCCGGACTCTTTTTTCCTGGCCACAGCGACGGGAATTTACGATTCCCCCTCCGTCAAATCAAAGAGGTACTCCCCAGCATCCCCATGAGCGCCCAACGACCCTGATGACCGGTCAAATCTCAGTTTTTCCGCGGAAAACCCGTTGATTAAGGGTGGGATTGTCTCTAAATTTCGCACCCCTCAAACCCGCACTAACATGCAATTTCATAATGCACACCGCGTCACGGGTTTTATCCTGACTGTGATGATTCTTTCCGGCGTAGCGTTCTATGCACTCATCGTCTTCTGGCCCCTTCCCAAGTGGACCCATCCGGTCAGGATTGAGGTCACGAAAGGGTCCCCCGTTCAGGACATTGCCCGTCTTCTCGAATCCGGAGGCGTGATTGACAGTCCCGATGCCTTTGTTCTGGCCACCCAGCTGATGGGGTATGAACGATCCATTCAGGCGGGAGTTTTCTCCCTGATGCCCTCCCGGTCCCATTTTAGCGTCATTCACCAGCTGGTAAATGGAACTCCCGTCGTCCACCGCATCACAATCCTGGAAGGAAGCACCCTGGACGACATGGCCGCTCTTCTTGAAGAGAGGCTCGGCATCGGGGCGGGAAGGTTTCTGGACCTGTGCCGGGACCCCCGTTTCATATTGCGCACCCTGGGCATGGAGGCAGTCTCCCTGGAGGGATTCCTCTACCCGGAGACCTATTATTTCTACGAGGGACAACCCGTTGAGGAAATTCTGGAGACCATGGTGTCTCAATTCCGGGAGATCTATGATGACTCCCTGAAGCAGCGGGCCAGAGAGCTGGAATTGACGGATGTGGAAGTGGTGACCCTGGCCTCCATTATCGAGGGGGAGGCCATCTACGATTCTGAAAGACCCATCATCAGCGCCGTGTACCATAATCGTCTCAAGAAAGGGATGAAACTCCAGGCGGATCCCACCATCCAGTACTTGATAGAGGGCGGGGCCAGGCGGATTCTGAACAGGGACCTGGAAATCGAATCTCCCTATAACACGTATCAGAATCACGGCCTGCCTCCGGGCCCCATCAACAGTCCCGGACGGGAATCTATTGTGGCCAGTCTTTATCCTGCTGATGTGGATTACCTCTATTTTGTGGCCAACGGGGACGGATACCACACATTCACCCGGACCAAAAAGGAGCACCTGAGAGCCAAGAGAAGGTTCGAGGATTTCCGCAGAAGATCGAAAAGAGCCGACCGAAGGGAGCGGGAATTGCCGGTTAGAGACCCGACTCCTGGCAACGTGGAAAGAAGAAACAACGGTGGCTGATTTTTCCTTGAATGACGTCCAGCGCAAGGCGGTGGAAGCGGTGGAAAAACCCGTTCTGATTTTCGCCGGTGCAGGCACGGGAAAAACCCGGGTGTTAACTCACAAAGTGGCCCACCTTGTTCAGAACAAAGGGTACAAACCAGAAAACGTCTTGGCCGTGACCTTCACGAACAAAGCTGCCCAGGAAATGAAGAACCGGGTGGCAGCGCTTCTGGGACTGTCCTCTACCAAGGTGAGGATCGGAACGTTTCATTCCGTTTGCGCCCGGCTCTTGAGAGAGGAGATCGTCCGCATGGGAGGGGTGAGGGATTTTGTGATTTATGATGTGGATGATCAAGTGAGCCTCATCAGATCCATCATGAAGGATCTGGACGTTTCCACAGACGGAGTCTCGCCCCAGGCCGTTCAGGCCAGGATCAGTCTCCTGAAAAACCGCATGGAGAATCCAAAGGAGGTGGGCTCCAACGGGGAGTCCCCTGTGGACGAAACTGTTGGGGAAGTCTACCCCGTCTACGAAGGAACCCTCAAGGCCAATCATGCCCTCGACTTCGATGACCTGCTTCTGTACCCGTTGAGGTTGTTCGAGGAATTCCCCGAAGTGCTAAAAGACTATCAAGACCGGTTCCAGTACGTTCTGGTAGATGAATATCAGGACACCAATCACCCCCAGTTTCTTTTTGTCCGGAAACTGACGGAGGGTCATCGAAAAATCTGTGTGGTGGGAGACGATGATCAATCCATCTACGGCTGGCGGGGAGCGGACATCACCAACATTCTGGAGTTTGAGTCGGCATTTCCCGACTGCGAAATCTACAAGCTGGAGCAGAATTACCGGTCCACTCAGGCCATTCTGAAGGCGGCATCTTCGGTGGTACGGCACAACCAGTTTCGCTCTGAGAAGAATCTGTGGACGGAACTGCAGAAGGGCGAAAATATCGGGCTCATGAGCACCCACGATGAGGAAGAGGAAGCCGAAGGCATACTGGAACTCATGGAAAAAGAGATTCTTCACCATAAAAGGGCTTTCAAAGATTTTGTCATTCTTTATCGCACCAATGCCCAGAGCAGGGCTCTGGAGGAAGGTCTTCGCCGAAGGGGGATGGCCTACACCATCGTGGGGGGAATCAAGTTCTACGACCGTAAGGAAGTCAAGGATCTACTGGCTTATCTACGTCTCGTTATCAATCCGCTGGATACTGTCAGTCTAAAAAGGGTCATCAATTTCCCTCCCAGGGGTATCGGCACCAAGACTATTGAGAAGTGTGAGGCTTGGGCGGCGAAAACGTCGAAGCCCCTGTTCGATGTTGTGGAATCCCCCGATGTCATGGGGCTCAAGGGAAAGCAAGCGGCAGGACTGGTGGAATTCTACCAGACTGTGGTGAAATATCGACAGCTTCGCGGATCCCTGGACGCTTCTGAGCTGGCCAGCGTCCTTGTGGATGAACTGGGGCTGGTGAGATTCTATAAGGACCAGGGGACGGCCGAGGCCACGGAACGACTGGAAAACGTTCAGGAGCTCATCAACAGCATCGATGATTTCTGTTCCCGGAACGAGGGAGCGGGGATCCAGGAGTTCCTGGAAGAAGTCTCACTCCTGACCGATATCGATGCCTGGGATGACGAATCCAACCGCGTCACGCTGATGACCCTCCACAGTGCCAAGGGCCTGGAATTCCCCGTGGTATTCATCGCCGGCCTTGAAGAAGGTCTGTTTCCCCTGGCCAGGAGTCTGGATGATCCCCGGGAACTGGAGGAAGAAAGACGACTGTTCTACGTGGGTCTGACACGGGCCAAGGACAAGGCCTATCTTCACTACGCCACAGAGAGGCGCCGGTTTCTGGGTGTGCCCGCCTACGGGATGGTCTCGCGTTTCATCCACGAAATACCGGGCAACCTCATCGATGCCATTACCTTCCAATCTGCTGTCACCAAGCGGTACGTGAAAGACGAGGAATCGGAAAGGTATACCCTGAGGGAAGTCCGTACCGTTACTTCCTTCGACGACCTCAAGAGGGGGGATAAAGTCCAGCACAGCATTTTCGGCAAGGGAGTGGTCACAGGAGTCGACGGTGCCGGGGAGAATCAAAAAATCTCCGTACTTTTCCAGGGGAACGTGCAGAAAAAACTCATCGTCAAGTACGCCAATCTCGAGAGATTGTAAACCGGGATATGAAACGCCTGCTGATACTCTTCCTGGGCCTGGGCCGGCTGGCCGGACAGGAATGGACAGGGGATACGGAAGTCCGAATGGTGGATAGGATTGCCCAAAACGATCTCGCCCGGGAGGTCTACCGTGAGATAATTGCCAGGCTGCGGGAGGATGGGGTTCCCCCGGACTTTGTGGAAAAAACGATTTCGAGTCCTGCCATAAAGATTGAAGACGAAGTGATCTCCAGGTTCAATCATCCCTTCGAAAGGCTGTCGTATGACCGATACCAGAGACTTTTCGTGACCCAGGACAGGATTGCCCAGGGGAAGGAATTCTACCAAACTCATCGTCCTCTTCTGGAAACGGTTTCCGACAGTTTCGGGGTGGACCCGTTTCTCCTTGTCAGTATTGTGGGGATTGAATCCAAATACGGAGAAAAGTCCGAACAGTTTTCCGTGTTCAATGCCCTCCACACCGTCATTCATAAGCTTCCCCGGCGGGAAAAATGGGTGACCAGGGAAATGACAGAATACCTGAAGTTCTGCTACGAGAATTCCATTCCCCCTCATTCGCTCTACGGATCTTACGCCGGTGCTTTCGGCTACGGTCAATTCATCCCCTCCAGCTTCAATCACTACTCCATAGACATGGACGGTGACGGCGTTCGTCATCCCTATCAGTGGCCGGATGTGTTGGGGAGTATTGCTTCGTATCTGAGCCGGCATGGATACAACGTGAACGACCCCGCATTTTCGCCCGGGTCCGCGAACTGGAAAGCTATTCTGGCGTACAACCCGTCAGGGAACTACGTCCGGGCCGTTCTGGATTTGAGAAGTGAGTTGAAAAAAGTCCCGGCGGATTAGTTCACGAAAACCGTTTTTATGTTGACAAATTCCCTGATGCCGTAGCGGGACAATTCGCGGCCATATCCACTTTCCTTTATTCCTCCGAAAGGCAGGCGGGGATCGGATCGAACAAGATCGTTCACGAAGCAGCAGCCTGCCTCCAGCTCAGTGGTGGCAATCCTTTCGCCCCGTAACCGGTCCCCGGTAAACACGGCCGCCCCCAGGCCGAACGATGAATCGTTGGCTGTCCGGATGGCTTCCTTTTCATCTTTGACGGGGATGATGGAGGCCACAGGACCGAACAGTTCCTCATGGTAGGCCGGCATGCCGGGCTTTACATCCGTGAGAACGGTGGGGGGATAGAAGGCTCCTCCTCCTTCCGGAATCTTCCCCCCAAGAAGACACCGGGCCCCTTTCCGGATACTTCCGACCACCTGATTGTGTAGTTCATCACGCAGGTCGTGACGGGCCTGGGGGCCCACCTCAGTCTCTTTCTTCCTGGGGTCGCCCATCCGAGATTTTCTCATGCGCTCCACGTAGAGCTGTTCAAAGCTATCCTTGAGGGACTCCACCACCACGAACCGTTTGGCCGCAATGCAGCTTTGTCCCGAATTGATCAGCCGGCTGGTGACACAGGTTGACACGGCTTTTTGAAGGTCCGCGTCTTCCAGGATGATGTAGGGATCACTCCCCCCGAGCTCCAGGACAGTCTTCTTTAGCATCTCTCCAGCCTTGCCGGCTACCGCTCTACCCGCCGGTGTGCTCCCGGTCAGGGTGACTGCTTTGACCAGAGGGTTTTCGATGACCGGACTTACCCCAGCGCTGCCGATGAGCAACGTTCTGAACACGTTCTCGGGAAACCCCGCATCCTGAAACACTTCTTCAATGGCCAGGGCGCATCCCGGCACGTTCGAAGCGTGCTTCAGTACCCCCACATTGCCTGCCATGAGAGCGGGGGCGGCAAACCGTAAGACCTGCCAGAAGGGGAAGTTCCACGGCA
>JBHIAI010000015.1:0-23020 GCA_046861655.1 Fidelibacterota bacterium
ATACCAGCAAGTTTCACCGGGGTTCCTGTTGAGAACCGAATGAACGTTCTGAGAAAAAGTAGTAAGGAAACGGCCTGTTGTCAATAGTCCGTGAACCGGGTGTGGCGGGACTCACATTTCCTCCCGGAAGACATTTTTGATTGCCCCTGGAAGGGACGTTCGGTAAGTTTTCTCGGAATGAACCTTCCCCTTTTTTTTGTCTCCGACATTCACTTGAGACTGTCCCCTTCGGAAGACGAAAAAACCAAGCGTGACCAACTCATAGCCTTCATCGATCATGTGGTTGATAAGGAGGGAACCCTGTTCATCGTGGGGGATTTGTTTGATTTCTGGTTCGAATACAAGTTCGTGATGCCAAAAGCCTATTTTGATGTTTTGACTGCGCTGTACAGGGCCAGGTTAAAAGGGGTCGACATATTCTTCGTTCCCGGTAATCACGATTTCTGGTTCCTTGATTTCATGCAGAAAAATATTTTCAGTGATATTTCTTCGGATGGATATTCCATCGAAGTGAGTGGGAAGAAATTCGAAATCCTCCACGGAGACGGACTCCTGTCCTGGGACAGAAGCTATCGCCTGCTTCGAGGATTGTTGCACAGCCGGATCTTCGTTTCCCTGTACCGATGGCTCCATCCCGACATTGGCTACGTCATCGGCCGGGCCATCTCCCGGTCCGGGAGGCACCATGTTCACACTCAGGAGTATAACGATGCTGTGATTGGCGAACTCAAGGAATTTGCCGGAACCTATTTCCAGGACGGTACCGACTTTGTCATCATGGGACACTACCATCAGGTCAGAAAGGTGGATCTCGGAAACGGAACCCTGATAGTCCTCGGGGACTGGATACGGTATAGATCCTTCGGATACTTTGATGGCCGCGAGTTATCCCTTAACTACTGGCGCTGATGGAATGGTAACAACCTTCCTGTCCTTCAGGATTCCCGTTCGGACCCTTTCCCTGCTGGTCCTTCTGACAGGGGTTTTGACCCTCGCCTCCTGTTCGCTGGTGAGGGATCTATTCTCCCGGGAAGAAGAAGCTGAAGTGACACTGGGATATGTAGAAGAGCTTCGTCTGGCGTACATGGGCCGGGACATGGATGCCCTCAAGGAACTGATCGCGATTTTCGAGGACAAAAACCAGCCCCTGGACGTCCGAATGGCCGCCGTTAGAGCCGCGGGAGAAAGCCGGCATCCCCTGGCCCTGGAATCTCTGACGAGCTATGTCCAGGCAGCCGAGGCCCTGGAACTGGACCTGATGTTGGCCAGCATTGAAGTACTGAGCGACTTTCAGGACGATCCCAGAGCCTCCGAGGCCCTGGTAGAATCCATATTTGCCATCGATGAAAAACTGAGGGGACTCCAGGAAGCCGTGTTCGATAACCTGAAAAACGTGAAGAAGGAGGACCAGGTTCTCGTACTTCTTGACATCTACGAACGGAGCCGGGCGAACTTCCACCGGACAGCCCTGATGGTATCCAGGACACTCGGGAAAATGGACAGGGACGAAGTGGTTCCCATTCTTGTGTTCATCGCGAACGACCGGTCCCTCGACATCAAGATTCGCAACCGGGCTCTCGACATTCTTGCCCAGAAAAAGGACAGCCCGGAAGTTGTGGCCATGTTTGTGGACATGCTGACCGATCCGACCCTGGAGGGACAAATCAGAGATTTTGCTCTACGCACCATGAAGGACGTGAAGGAGGAGAGGCTGATTCTCGCCCTCCTGGAAACCTACACCCATGGTAGGGAGTCCTACTATTCGCTCTTGAATACGCTGGTGGAGGCCCTGGGAAACTTTGATGATCCTGCGGTGAAACCGGTCCTGGTGGAGATCGCCCTGACCCAGGATGTACCCCGGAACTTGAGAATCAAGGCTCTACAGAATCTTGCGAATTTTGCCGACCCGGATGTCTTCCCCCAGATCCTTCCACTCCTGGAACAGGCTGACAATTATGTATATTATCCTTATGTCATGGAACTGGCTAAGGGCCTGGGAGTGGTTGAGCAATACAAGAGCGAACTCAGGGAGGCGGCTCTGGTGGCCCAGGAAAAAGCCCTGGAATCGCAAAAGGAATAACCGTGGCGGGCCTCCCCTCTTTTCGCCGAATCCTGTTTCTCCTTCTGTTCTCGGCGGGCATGGTGGGGGGATGTGCGCCCAAAATGCCTTCGTTGACGGCATCTGAAACCCGCGATGAGACTCGCCGTTCCGGAGGAGCTCCCCAGGAAAAAGTAGGTTTCTTCGAGACGGTACAAAGAACTCGGAATGACATAGCCTCGCTGATGGTATTCACGGAGACCCGGGTCGAAGCCACATTCGCCGCCGCAGAAGATTCATCCCTTTCTGAAGAGGAACGCTCCGGACTCGCCGCCCTGACAGAGCAGGAGAATGCCACGTTCCAGGATTTCCTGTCCGCACTGGATGCCTTTATCCGGCTCATTCCCGAAGGCGGAACCATGGACCGGAATCTGACGAAAGGGAGGACCAAGGCCGCGGCCAAATACGAATCCTACGAAAAAGCTTTCGAGGCTGGAATGGCCGATCAATTCCTGGACGCCCTCGAAAAGACCGCCATCGAATCGAATGCCCGCAGTCTGTCAAAAGAACTCCAGTTTATTGAATCCTCCCTCCCCCTCCCCCTGGACAGTCTCCAGGTGGGGCCCACTTTCGTGGTGGAGGCCGATTCCGTCGATCTTTTCTTCGAAGTGGTGAAGGACATTGAAGACATGACCCAGGAACTCCTGGATCTTAGGGCGTCCATCCGTGAATATCAGCTGGCCAAGACCCAGATGGATGCCTTTCGAGAGAGGGAACGGGTCCTGGCCGAAGAGATCGAAAAAAGCAAAAAGCAACTCAAAGACCTGAAGGCCGGACTCGATACCACCAGGATGAAGCAGGAGAAGGCTGTGTCTAACCTTGAGTCATCCATCAGGTCCAAATCCGATTCCCTGGGATTGGCCATTCGCCGGACCGATGAAGCCATCCAATCCGATATCAAAAGCTTCGCCACCGGGATTGCCGACACGATCACCGCCCAGAGACGGCAGTCTGACAGCCTCTTCTTCAAGATGGACATGGGTCTGGACCTGGTCCGGGAAGAAATAGACTCCCTGAAAGGGGTGGTCCGATACTACGACATCGCCCAGAAGGGATTACCGGAGCTGGACGAGGACGTCCTCAGCATCCTCAAACTCCCTGCCCTTCGTCATAAGATTATCCTGCGCAACGGCACCGTTGTGGTGGGACAGATTCTTGCGGAAGACATGGATGCCATCGTGATGCAAACCACCATCGGAAAACTGGTCATCGATAAGGACGAGATCGCCAGGTATGAAGAGAAATTCTTTCCCGGAGCCAGGGTTGAATTCGAGGGGGACTACCGGATCACCGAGTATCCTGACCGCGAGGAATTCACGGGTAGGGTGAGAAACGTGGGTCAGAAAAGGGCGGATTTCGTCAAGGTTTCGTTTTTCCTGTGGGATTCGTCCACCAATCCTGTAGGGGTGGGTTCATCTTTCGTAGATGGGCATTCCGCCCGATTCGCCACCGGTGTCATCACCGACGCGTCCATCCCACCCGGAGAAACGGCTACCTATCGCGTGACGGTCCAGAAGCAACCCGGAAAAAAGGTGGCCTACCGTACCCGGGACGTAAAATGGCGGACCTATGAATAGGGGTTGGGATGTAGGTCCCTCCTCAAGCAGAACTGCCCATCGATTCACTCTTTCCTTCGGGATCCCGTAATCCCGGTACAATCCCTTCTTGAATAACGTCAGGTTGACCTGATGAGTAAGGGTCAGATGATGAACTCGCAGGACGAGATGTTCGGTCCGAGTCAGGGTCCTTACCATACTCCTGCCCACCGGAATGATCCATTCAAATTGGACCGTCCGATCCCTGGCGGTCTCCTTCCACACCGCAGCATCGTCTTTGGACGCCTGAAACACGATGGAGTCCCCGTCCATCAGAATGATGTCCTCGGCCCCTACCGGGCCTGACCCCTCAAACACGAAGAAAAAATGTCCCTCCCCTGACGCCCCCCTCTCTTCCTTCCTCAGACGAAACTGAAGTTCGGAAACCAGCTGCCCGTGATAGGGTTTCCCCGGGTAGGCGTGTGCATCGTACAGGTACCCATAATTCTCCTCAACGATCGTTTCACCTCTATCGTTCTTCCTTTCCACGAGCATGTACTGGATGTCCCAGTATTCGGGAGTGTTTACGAAATTCTCCAGAATGACGAGATTGAAGTCTTCATGGACGCGGTCCAACCGGTCCGCTTGATCCATGTACAATTCCCATGTCTGGTCGAAGGTCTTTTTTGCTTCTCGCAGCTCGTCCAGCTCAAGATCGTCCGGACTGATCATCTCGGCTGAGGCTTCGATAATCTGCTGTCGTGTAGTCACGACATCCACCACCAATCGTTCCAGACCGTTCACAAACGCCGCCACTTCCTGGTAGGCATCCTTGAGCTCCGGGTACGGAGGGCGGTTCAAGGAAGCGCTGTCACGGGAACGACTCATAAGGGATGTCATTCGAAGACTGTCGACGCTCCATGCCTGCGTCACTTCTTCCTCACGTTTCGACAGCTGAGCCAGGGCTTCATCCATGTCTGCGACCATCTTCCGAACGGTCTCAAGGAGATTCAGGGCGTTCCCAAGCTCTCTCCCCCATTTCTCACCTTTCTCCAGGTATTCTTCCACCTCTCCCGGTAAGACGGACCTCTCATTGTCTACAGACCGGTAGAGGTCTCGAACCCGGTTCTCATCTCCGGAAACGGCCACACCGGCGAGAAGGTAATCCAGCCGGTCAGCCAGGGACGTGAGGGAATCCATCCGGACATCCAAGGTTTCGATCGTTTCTTCCAGGAGCCTCCGGATGGAATCGGCCCGGGTATACAGGGTGAACCGTTTCAGGGTGGTGTCCACGGTTCCAAACTGGCGGATCATCGTCTCCCATTCCACCGTCCATCTGGACACATTCCTATCCAACGACTTGACGGTACTCTCCAGGTCCCGGCTGGTCTCCATCACCCCCTCAATCTCTTGTTCAAAGGATGAAAAGGTCTCATAGGCCTGGTCCATGTGCTCCAATTCCGTCCGGGCCACGTCAAGATTCTGTTCCAGCGACAAAGCCAGGTTCCGGGCTGTTTCCCAGCCATCGTCTTCCTGGGCAATCACATCTACCGACCTCAACAGGCCCCTGGAAAACAATCTGGCGTAATCCTTCCGGGCTTCAGCCAAATTCAGCACGGTGTCATTGAGTTTTTTGACCGATTGGCGGTAGGTCCAAAAATCCCTTTCCACGGAAAGGAAGAAAGGGGAGCGACGAGTATCCTCAGGAAACAGGCCCTTGAGGATCTTTTCCACTTGCCGGTATTGACGCTCTGCGGCCCTGGCCGAAGAAATCGCATCCACCACCTCGTTTTCAAACTGGGCTTTGTAGAATGCCTGGTTTCGGCCGGAAGGCTCCTCGAAAGGGACACTCACACCGAACTGAAAGATGACCATACCTGTTGCCACCGTTCGGCCTGACCATCTGAGAAACGGGGTGGGTTGAGAGGGAATCATGGACGTGTAGCCACGGGGAATCCCGCGGGGAGGGTCGTCAGTCCCCAGATCCTGCCAGGATAACCGTGATAGCTTTCTGCACGTGTAGTCGGTTCTCGGCCTGATCGAAAACGATGGAATCCTTTCCCTCGAGAACCGCGTCGGTCACCTCCTCACCGCGGTGAGCGGGCAGACAGTGCATGAAACGGGCCTGGTCCCCGGCCGCTGACATAAGCTCCTCGGTTACCTGAAAGGAGCGGAACGCTTTTTCCCTCCGATTCGTGTCGGACTCCTGGCCCATACTGATCCATACATCGGTGTACACTACGTCCGCACCTGGGACCGCCTCGAGGGGATCCCGGACCAGGAAAATCTCGCTGGTGCCGCTCTCCCTGGCCGATGCCAGGGTTTTCTCATCCGGGTCGTATCCTTGAGGACACGCCAGGGTCAGAGTCATGGGGATTCGCCGTGAAAGATTGAGCCAGGAGTTGGCCACGTTATTTCCGTCTCCCACATAGGCCACTTTCAGGTCATCCAGATTATGCCGGTGCTCCTTGATGGTAAAGATATCGGCCATCACCTGGCAGGGGTGATTGTAGTCGGACAGGCCGTTGATGACTGGGACTGAAGCCCATCTGGCCAGGTCTATGATTGTGATATGGCCAAAGACTCGGGCCATGATAAGATCGTTATAGCGGGAAACCACCCTGGCGACGTCCTTTGTTTCCTCTCGCTCTCCCATCCCTATGTCCGACGGTCCCAGATAGAGGGCGTGGCCCCCGAGTTGACTCATTCCTGTTTCGAAAGAAATACGGGTCCGGGCGGACGGTTTCTGGAAAATCATGGCCAGGGTTTTCCCTTTGAGCAGGGGATGCTCTTTGCCTGCCCGGGTGTCTGCCTTCAATCTGGCGGCCAGGTCGAGGACCGAGTAGATTGTACCGGCATCGAAGTCCGTTATGTGGAGAAAATCCTGTTTCACGGGCTACCGGGTTCTAGCTCAGGCTAAAGTTTGTGACGGGCCACTGCCGTCGCCTACTGCCCACGGATTAAAGGATATACCGGCTCAGGTCCTGGTCCTTCACGATGTGCCGGAGCTTTGATTGCACCATCTTCTTGGTGATGGATATGGTTTCCGCCACTCCGGAAGATTTTTCAAACAGGATATCTTCCAGGAGGGTGGTCATGACGGTATGAAGCCGTCTGGCCCCGATGTTTTCGGTGGACTCGTTGACGTCGGTGGCAATCCGGGCGATTTCATCGATGGCCCCTTGGGTAAATTTGAGTTTGATACTCTCTGTCTCCAGAAGGGCAGTGTACTGTTTGATCAGGGCGTTGTCCGGGTGAGTCAGAATCTTCACGAAATCCTCCGTGGTGAGAGTATCCATTTCCACCCGGATGGGAAATCGTCCCTGGAGTTCAGGGATCATGTCTGAGGGCTTGGAGGCATGGAAGGCCCCCGCTGCGATGAACAGGACATGGTCCGTCTTGACCACTCCGTACTTGGTGATGACATTGCTGCCTTCCACAATGGGAAGTATGTCCCGCTGAACACCTTCGCGGGAAACGTCTGGACCGACGCCGGCTCTCTCTCCGGCAATCTTATCGATTTCGTCCAGGAACACAATACCGGAATTCTCCACCCGGACTTTTGCCTCCCGGATGACTTCCTCGTGGTCAATGAGCTTTCCCGCCTCTTCCGCGGCCAGAATCTTTCTGGCTTCCACCACAGTGGTACGCCGCCTCTTGCTTTTCCTCGGAATCGCGCTCCCGAATATCTCCTGGAGATTAACCCCCATCTCCTCCAGTCCCACGGGACCGAATACCTGCATAAAAGGAACGGTTTCATCGGCTATGTCGATTTCCACTATTCTGTGTTCAAACTCACCCGCCATTAGCTTGGTTCGGAGTTTCTCCCGGGTCCGTTTTCGACGCTCCCTCAGTTCCTGACTTTCTTCTCCCCCCCTGCTCGATCCATTACCGGGAAACAGGATCTCCAGGAGCCGCTCGTTGGCCATCTCCTCCGCTTTAACCGCCACCTTCTCTTGCATCTGCCGCCTGACCATGGAAACTGCTATGTCCATCAGATCCCGGATGATGGATTCCACGTCCCGCCCCACGTAACCCACTTCTGTGAATTTGGATGCCTCCACCTTGATGAAGGGAGCATTGGCCAGATTCGCCAGGCGCCGGGCTATTTCCGTCTTTCCCACCCCGGTGGAACCGATGAGGATGATGTTGTTGGGAACGACTTCCTCCCGGAGATCATCGCTGAGCCGCTGGCGTCGCCAACGGTTCCGGAGGGCGATGGCCACAGATTTCTTGGCGTTCTCCTGACCCACAATGTACCGGTCAAGTTCCGCCACAATGTCCTTCGGCGTCAGGTCTTTCATCGTTTCCTCAGAGTTCCTCAATGGTAATTTCCATGTTGGTGTAGATGCATATGTCCGCTGCGATTCTTAGGGACCGTTCGACGATTTCCCGGGGAAGGGTGACATCACAGCTGATGAGAGCCTGGGCCGCGGCCTGGGCGTAGCCCGCCCCGGACCCGATAGCAATGACCGGCCCATCCGGTTCAACCACGTTTCCATCTCCCGACACCAGGAAACTCTCCTTGCGGTCCATGAGAGCCAGGAGGGCATCCAGATTCCTCAGGTACTTATCTGTTCGCCACTCTTTAGCGAGCTCCACCACTGACCGCTGAAGTTGACCGCCGTAGGCCTCCAGCTTTTCCTCAAACTTACCAAACAGAGTAAATGCATCCGCCGCGGCCCCCGCAAATCCACCGAGAATGTCCCCCCGGGTGGACGTGAACTTCCTCACCTTTACGGCCTTCTGCTTCAACCGCATGTCTCCCATGGTCACCTGCCCGTCTCCACCGATAGCGGCCTGGTCATCCAGTCGAACGCCGATGATGGTTGTGGACTTAAGCCTCATTCAATCCTTCCCAGAAAACGAAGGAAATCTCCGTCGGTGCTCAGGACCAGAACGGTTTCGTCATCCAGGGTTTGTTTGAAGATTTCCATGGTCTTAAAAAAGCGGTAGAATTCGGGGTCCCGGTTGTAGGCGGAAGCATAAATATCCGCCGCCTCTGCGTCGGCTTTTCCCTTGATCTCCTGGGCCCGGCGGTAGGCTTCCGAGGTAATCTCTTTTAACTCCCTCTCTTTCTGACCGCTGATCCGGGCCGATTGGCCAGCTCCCTCGGAGCGAAACTGTTCCGCAATGCGCTGCCGCTCCGAAATCATCCGGGAGTAGACCTCTCTGCGAACTTCCTCCACATAGTTGATTCTCTTGAACCGGAAGTCGAGGATCTCAACGCCCAGGTCTTCTGCCCGGGACCGGGCGGCAGCGAGAACGTCTTTGGCCAGATTCGCCCGTCCCCGTTCAATGGTCTCCCGCCGGGTGTCTTCCTGCTTCCCCACTTCCTCCGTCACCTGAAACTCCCTGTTGGTGGACCGGACCACCTCAATAAGGTCGTGACTGGCGACCACATCCCGGGTTTCCCCATCCAGTATGTCATCCAGACGGCTCTGGGCCGCGATCTCTGTCCGCAGCCGCTGGAAATACTTCAGGGGATCGTGGATCCTCCACCGGGCGTACGTGTCCACATGGATGAACCGCTTGTCCCGGGTGGGCACTTGATTGGTGACGCCATCCCATTCAAGAAAGCGCTTATCGAAATAGTTCGCTTTCTGGATGAACGGCAACTTAAGCTTCAGACCGGGTGTATCGATGGCCTCCCCTTTGGGCTCCCCGAACTGGGTGATAACCACCTGCTGGGTTTCGTCCACCACGAAAAAGGACCCGCCCAGAACCAGGACGACCAGCACAACGACAATGACGATGAGAACGCGAGCGGCAGCTTTCATGGCTTCACCTCCTTGGTCAGGGGTAAAAGGGGTAGAATCCCTTTGAGTTCCTTGTCCAGCACGATCTTCTGTTTCACCCGGGGATAAATGTCCCCCATCGTCTCCAGATAAATTCGCCGCCGGGTCACCTCCGGTGCCCGCCTGTAGGCGGCCAGGAGATCCCGGAACAGGGCAGCGTCTCCCCTGGCCCGGTTGATGCGATCGGTGGCATAACCCTCCGCCTGCTGGATGGTCTGTTCCGCCTCGCCACTCGCCCGGGGGATAACCCGGTTGTACTCGGATTTCGCCTCGTTGATCATCCGTTCCTTTTCCTGCTGGGCCTGGTTCACCTCGTTGAAAGCGGGCCTCACCGGATCTGGAGGATTCACGTCCTTCAACACAACTTGATCCACGGTAAGCCCGGTCTCATACTGATTACACAGCTCCTGGAGCTCCCGCTGGGCCGTGGAGGCGATCTCCTGCCTCCCTATGGTCAGCACCTCGTTCACGCTCCGGTCGCCCACCACCTCCCGCATAACCGCTTCCGTCATATCCCGGAACGTGTCTCCCAGGTTTCTGACCTTGAACAGGAACTTGTACGGATCCGTCACCCGGTATTGCACCGTCCATTCCACCACGGCTACGTTCAGATCCCCCGTGAGCATGAGAGATTCATCCCGGGTGATGCCCCGGACATATTCTGTCCTGACTCCCGCCCGTTCGGTGCGAAATCCGAACTCCTGCTTCAGTTGCCTCTGAACGGGTACTTTCTGGACAGTCTGAATGGGCCGGGGCCACTTGAATTGCAGGCCGGGCTCGGCCAGGCGGGCGTACCGGCCAAATGTCAACACCACACCCACCTCTTCGGGTTGAACCGTAAAGACAGCACTCCATACCATAAGGACGGCCAGAATAATCAGGACGATCGTTACCCATCCCACGTTTGGCGTGGGTATGGTTACCTCCATGTCCCCCACAACAATCTTACGGGCCATAGTCTACCTCCTCATCACGTTGCACTACAGTTGAAAACGATTCCTCAGGTCAAAGTTCCCGTCTCAGGCGAGCCACGGGAATCTTCATCTGTTCCCGGTATTTGGCCACCGTACGACGGGCAATAACATAACCTTTATTCTTCATAATGTCTGCAAGCTTATCATCGGAATACGGAGCTCGCTTGTCCTCTTTTTCGATCACTCTTCTGAGTTCCTCCCTGACAATCCTGGTGGATACCTCCTCCCCGTCCCGGGTGGACAAACCCTCGGAGAAGAAATACTTTAACTCAAATGTGCCGTATGGGGTCTGAACATACTTGCCCCGGGTCACCCGGCTGATGGTAGAAACATCCATACCGATCTTCTCGGCAATATCCTTCAGGATCATCGGTTTCAGGGTGGACGTATCCCCCGCGAAGAAATCCTCCTGATGATGGATGATGGCTTTCATCACCTTGAGCATGGTGATCTGCCGTTGCTGCACTGCCTGTATGAACCACCGGGCAGCCTCCAGCTTCTTCCGGAGAAACTTTCTCGCTTCAGGATCGGCGTTATCGTTTCCCTCCAGAATTCTCAGGTACACCGGCGACATCTGAAGTTCGGGAATCCGGGAATCATTCACCGTCACCACCAACTCACCCTCAACCCGCTCCACGATGAGATCGGGAACGATGTAATCGGCGTCGGAGGTGGGGGCACCCTCCCCCGGTTTGGGATTCAGATGGGATATGACCTCCACGGCTCTGTTCAACTCCTCCTGCGAGCAACCGGTAGCCTCCTGCAATCTCTCGAACCTGCGATTGGCAAAATCATCGAAATGCTCCGAAACGATTCTCAGAGCAAGCTCATTGTTTCCACCCTCATTCAGCTGAACCCGGAGGCATTCCTGGAGATTCCTCGCACCGATACCCACGGGATCCAGTCTCTGGACTTTCTTAAGAACCTCCTCAACCGTGGCCGTGGAAACCCCCAGCCTGTGGGCGATTAGCTCCACATCGGTGGCCAGATAACCCCGCTCGTCAATATTCCAGGCAATTTCCTCCGCAACGGGCCGCTGCTCATCAGAGACGTCCATCATCCGGATCTGATCCAGCAGCCGGTCCACGGGATCGAGCCGGTCGGGCAGGGGGACTTCCCTGCGCTCCCGGGTCGTATCGTGACGGCTCCGGATCCTGAAGTCATCAGGACTGTTGGTCAAATCCTCCCAGTCCACCCCATCTTCGCCGACTTCGGTTTCCTCATCAACGGGAGTTTCTTCTTCTTTTTCGGGCTGGGGCTCTTTCACCTCCAGGAGAGGGTTCTCCGCAAGCTCCTGGGCGATCCTCTCTTCCAGGTCAACGGTGTTGACCTGAAGCAGAACGGTCTGAAGGATCTGCTGGGGCGTCAGTTTCTGGCGCTGTTCCAGTACCTGTTTGAGTTCAGCCATCTTTATTTACCGCAATTCTCTTGTTGATCCCTGGGGTTCACGAAGAGTCAGGCTAATTCAACCTGAAACTCCTGCCCAGATACAGCTTTCTTGCATCCGGATCGTTTGCCAGGAATTCCGCCGATCCCGATTTAAGGATCTGCCCGTCATACAGAAGATAAGCCCGGTCGGTTATGGACAAGGTCTCTCTCACATTGTGATCCGTGATCAACACGCCGATGTTTCGTTCTTTCAGGGAACGAACAATCGCCTGAATATCTTCCACTGCAATGGGATCGATTCCGGCAAAGGGCTCGTCCAGAAGCATGAAATCAGGCTCCAGAACCAACGCACGGCATATCTCCGTTCGACGCCTTTCACCCCCGGAAAGGTTGTGCCCCTTGCTTTTCCGGATGGCCGTAATCGAGAGATCCTCAAGGAGGGATTCCAGTTTCTCTTCCCTCTCCTCCCTGGTCAGATCGGTCATCTCCAAGACCAGCCTGAGATTTTCTTCCACCGATAGTTTGGCAAAAATGGACGGCTCCTGGGCCAAATAACCTATGCCCGCCCTGGCTCGTTTGTACATGGGAAATTCTGTGACGTCTGTCCCTTTTAGAAACACTCTCCCGCCACTGGGTTTGAGCCTGCCGGTCATGATGTAAAATGTCGTGGTCTTTCCAGCGCCGTTGGGCCCCAGTAACCCCACAATCTCGCCCTTGGCCAGTTCCAAACTTACCCCCCTGACCACCGTTTTCTTCCCGTAGACCTTTTGCAGGTTTTCGGCCCGAAGAACGGCGTTTTCTGACCTGTGGTTTTCCACCTCCTACTGCTCCGTTACTCCCCAGGGTTCGAATATCTTCCAGTGCGTAAGATCCACGTTGGACTCAAAGCCAATCCCGTACAGTGTGTCATCGGTTTCGGTGGTGAGCATGACCGAATCCCGGGTCGTTATCATTTCCGCCTGGTTGTCCCAGTAAAGGGAATCGGTGTAAAGGGTCACCCCGCTGTCTGAGATAACCACCACATCCTCCAGGGCGAGAAGGTTATCCGAAGCCTCAAATACCCTGGCCTCCCGGGAGGTCAGCCGGGACATGTGCTCTTCAAGAATGGAAAAGAAGTTGGCGGTGACCTTTTCATCCAGGATGACTTCCTGCTTGTCGTTGTATTTGGCCAGATGGCCGGACTCCACAACCGCCCGCTTCTTCCCTTCCCGGGTAAGGATGATGGTAACATTCCAGCTTTCCTGATCCGGAAAGTCGGCCCGAGTCAGACCCATGCCTCCCTCCTGGTCCCGGGAACATCCTGCCAGGAAAACCACCAGCACTCCCGTCACCAGCCGTCCACTCATAGGATTCCCAGCTTCAGAATATCGTGGATATGGACAATTCCTTCCGGCATCCCCCGGGCCTGGTTGTTCCTGTACACGAACAGACTGGTGATGGAATGTTTTTCCATGATTTCCAGGGCGTTAATGGCAAGGGTGTCCTCACTGACACACTTGGGATTCCGGGTCATAAGGGAACTCGCCGTCTTGTTCAGGATGTTGTCGTCTTTTTCCACGGCCCGCCGGATGTCCCCATCCGTGATGATACCGGCCAGCTTGTTGTTCCCCTCCATCACAATGGCCACACCCAGACGCTTTTCACTGATCGTGAGAAGGGTCGACTTGACGTCCGTGTCGACCGTCACCACAGGCAATTCATCACCCGTATGCATGATTTCTCTGGACGTCAGGAGCAGACGTTTCCCCAGGGAACCCCCAGGGTGAAGGAGGGCGAAATCCTCCTGCTGAAATCCTCTCTTTTCCAGGAGAGCAACCGCCAGGGCATCGCCCATGGCCAGAGTAGCCGTGGTGCTGGCCGTCGGAGCCAGATCCAGGGTACAGGCTTCCCGTTCAACACTGGTATCGATGGCCACAGTCGCCTGGGCGGCAATACTGGAATCCTTCCGCCCCACCAGGGCGATTACCGGGACTCCCAGCCGGGAGAAAGCAGGCATGAGCTGGAGGATTTCATGGGTTTCCCCGCGGTTGGAGATGGCCAGAATGATGTCGCTCTTGGTCACCATTCCCAGATCGCCGTGAATGGCTTCACCGGGATGGAGAAACTGAGAAGGTGTTCCCGTACTGGCAAGGGTGGAAGCGATTTTCTGGGAGATGAGACCCGATTTCCCCAGGCCCGTAACCACCACTCGGCCCTGACAGTGAAAAATGAGTTCAACCGCCTTGTCGAAGGATTCATCCAGCCTCTCCTGAAGCTTGAATACGGCCTCGGCCTCGATTCTCAATACCTCACGGCCTACCTTAATGTTAGTTTCGTTGCTTCGACCCATAGCTCCTCCTAACTATCCGAGGATATTCGTCGCTGAAGTTTTTCCACGGCAGATACAAGGATTCCCTTTCCCTCAAGTATGATCTCCACCGCTTCCCTGAATGCCCCTTCTCCTCCCCGGGCTCGAGTCGTGAATTTGGCCACGGCTTTGACCAGGGGATGGCTGTTGGCCACGGCGACGGGCAGTCCCACTTGTTCCATGATCTCAAGATCGATGATGTCATCCCCCACGTAGGCCGCCTCCTCATCCCTGAACCCGTACCGGCTCTTGAGTTCCTTCAGCACGGCCACCTTGTCCAGCCTGCCCTGATAGCAGTCGTCTTCCAAACGCAGTTCCCTGGCCCGCTGCTCGGTGGCGGGAGAATACCGGCCCGAAACGATGACCACCTTGAGTCCTCCCGCCCTTGCCAGGAACGCCCCGGCGCCGTCCAGAATGCTGAACCGCTTGAGCTCCAGCCCGTCATTCCCGGTGTAGATGGTCCCGTCCGTCAGAACACCGTCCACATCGGTCAGAATGATCTTGATCTTCCCGATGGATTCCTTAAGATCCCGATTCACCGCCTGAACCTCCATCGCTTTCCCAAACGATCTCCCGAATGTCGCATAACACCTTTACCAGATCCTCTGTTTGATCCAGAGGCCATTGGGTAGCCGCATCACTTCTGGCCTGGGCTACATCATCATGAACCTCCATGAATACAGCATCGCATCCCGCCGCTACTGCCCCCCGGGCCAGAATGGGGATTATGTCCCGCTGACCCCCTGTCCGGTCGCCCAAACCTCCAGGCAACTGCGCGCTGTGAGAGGCGTCAAACACCACGGGACATCCCGTTTCACGCAGTACCGCGATGGAACGAAGGTCCGTCACCAGGTTGTTATACCCAAAGCTGTAACCCCGTTCGGTCAACAGTATCCTGTCGTTCCCCGTAGATCTGACCTTGTCCCGGATGTGAACCACGTCTCCCGGTGCCACAAACTGACCTTTCTTGACATTCACGCACTTCCCGGTTTGGCCGGCCGCCACCAGGAGATCCGTCTGACGACACAGGAAGGCAGGAATCTGAAGAATGTCCACTACCTCTGATACCTGTTGGGCCTGCTCGGGCAGGTGAATATCGGTCAATACCGGCACCCCCACCGTTCTCTTGACTTCCTCAAGAATCTTGAGTCCTGTTTCGACTCCCGGTCCTCTGAACGATCTCCCGGAGGTTCGATTGGCTTTGTCAAAAGATGACTTGAACACGAAAGGAACCCCCACCCGGTCGAAAATGTCCTGGAGGGACTCCGCCATTTTCAGGGAATGATCCATCGATTCAATGACACACGGACCGGCGATGAAGGGGAGATCCTTGCCCCCGAATTCGATGTTTCCCACCCGGACGGTCATGACCGGCCTCCAAACCGCAGCGAAGCCTTCACGAAGTCCCTGAACAGAGGATGAGCCTTGTCGATCCGGCTTTTGAGTTCCGGATGAAACTGGCACGCCACAAACCATGGATGGTCGGACAGTTCAATGATTTCCACCAGGTCCAGGTCGGGATTGGTTCCGCTGATAACCAGACCCCGTTCTTCCAAGAGGGGACGGTACTTGTTGTTTACTTCGTACCTGTGACGGTGACGCTCGGATACCTTCCGTTTCCGGTAGGCCCGGTACGTTTTCGTCTTTGGGCGCACTTCGCAGTCGTAAGCACCCAGTCGCATGGTGGCCCCTTTCCGTCTCACCTTCTTCTGATCGGGCATGAGATCGATCACAGGATAACGGGTTTTCCTGTCGAATTCAGTGCTTGAGGCATTCTCAAGGCCGCACATGTTCCTGGCAAACTCGATGATGGCTGTCTGCATGCCAAGACATAATCCCAGGTAAGGCACACGGTTCTCCCGGGCGTACTTGGCACACAGGATCTTGCCCCGGGTCCCCCGGTCACCAAATCCCGGGAGGACCAGTATCCCGTGGACATCCTTCAGATGCCGCGAACTGTCCAGGTCCGACCTGATGCTCTCTGTGTTGATCCATTTGATTTTCACCCTGGCATCGTTCTCCACCCCGGCGTGGACTAACGCCTCAAGCACACTCTTGTAAGCGTCCGGCAGTTCAGTGTACTTACCGCACAGGGCCACGGTGGTCTCACGGGAAGGGCTCTTGAAGCGCCGGACAAATTCCTCCAGCCTGGATATTTCAGGGTGGCTCCTGTCCAGTCCAAAATGGTGGCTGATCATTTCCCCCACATTCTGACCATGAAACATGAGAGGGACTTCATAGATACTTTCTACATCCCGGGCCTCAACCACATGACTGGGCGGAACGTTACAGAAGAGGGATATCTTCTCTTTGACCGACTGCGGAATCGTGTAGGAAGTCCGGCACAGGAGCATATCCGGCTCAAGGCCGATCTCCCTCAGCTTCATGACACTGTGCTGGGTGGGCTTGGTCTTGAGCTCTTCGCTGGCCTGAACATACGGCAGCAGGGTAACCTGAATGATCATACAGTTTTCCCGGCCCTGTTCCAGGCGGATCTGCCGGATAGTCTCCAAAAAGGGCTGGCTTTCGATATCTCCAACCGTGCCTCCCACCTCACAGATGACCACGTCGAACCTGGGAGGATCGTTGATTCCGAACAACCGCCTCTTTATTTCATCGGTAATATGGGGGATAACCTGAATGGTCTGACCCAGGTAATCTCCCCGCCTTTCCTTCTCCAGAACGGACTCGTAAATCTGACCGGTGGTGGCATTATTGTCCTTGCTCATGTCCACGGAGATAAACCGCTCGTAATGACCCAGATCGAGATCGGTCTCTGATCCATCATCCAGGACGAATACCTCTCCATGCTGGTAGGGATTCATGGTGCCGGGATCCACATTAAGGTAGGGGTCCAGCTTCAGGATTGTCACGGACAGCCCCCTCCGTTTCAACAAGTACCCTATGGAAGCCGTGGCAATGCCTTTCCCCAGACCGGAAATAACACCGCCAAGCACGAAAATATATTTTGCCCGCTTTCTAGTCAATTCCCATCCTCTCCCGGATCCGTTCCAGATCCCCGGGCGTGTTTACACCCAGAGCATCGTAGTCGGTGGATACCACCTTGATGGGCGTTCCCCTGTCCAGAGCCCTCATCTGTTCAAGATCCCTCCCTCTTTCGCTGATTGTGGGATCATTCCCCACAAGCTCCATCAGGAATTCCTTCGAGTAGGCATACAGCCCGATGTGCTTGAGACAATCTCCGGGGACACTGTTCCCGGCCGCTTCACGAAAAAAATCGGTGGCAAATCCCTGCGAGTCCATGCGGACCTTCACCACCTGTGGATCCTTCCAATCACCCTCCCTGAACCTGCGTGTCGCCACCGTGGCCATTCTTGTTCCCCTATCATCCATCAACGGCTCCACCACCTGATCGATGAGACCAGGGTCAATAAGAGGCTCATCTCCCTGGATGTTCACCACGAACCCCACCCCTTCAGACCGTCCGGCCACCTCCGCTACTCTCTCCGTGCCCGACCGGTGGGCAGGGGAGGTAAGGGTGACGGGAATATCCAGTGCCGTGAGGGCGTCCCTCACTCTGGAGCTGTCCGTGGCTACCACCAGGGAATCAAGACGCGTTGATTTTCTGGCCTGGGAGTAGACCCGGGCCACCACGGGAATGCCGTCAAGAAGAGCAAGGACCTTTCCGGGAAACCGCCTGGAACGGTACCGGGCAGGAATGACCCCCAACACCTTTCCATCTGAGACCTGGGTCATTGTGACGTGTCGACTACCTTGGGCACGATAAAGAACTTTCCGTCCGACTCCGGTGCGTTGGAAAGGGCCTCCTCCCTGGATAAGGAGGGACCCGTCACGTCTTCCCGTAAGACGTTGACCAGATCAAGAACGTGACTCAAGGGCTCTACCTTGTCCGTATCCAGTTCATTGAGCTGGTCCATATACGTCAGGATTTCGTTGAATTGGGCGGTGTAGGTCTCCACTTCCTTGTCCGTGAGTTTCAGGTTGGCCAGAGAGGCTATCCTCAGAACATCTTTCCGGGTGACTTTTTCCTTCTTGCCCATGGGTGGAGCCGTCCTTACAACTATCGTGCCAGTTTGAATTTAGGTGTCTACTGGTGGCAAATCAAGGGAAAGGACGGAACAGAGAATCTATTCGTATCTCAACGACTGGATGGGATCGAGCCGGGCAGCCCGGTAGGCGGGATACCCTCCGAATACCGTTCCCACCAGGGAACAGATGACAAGACCGTAGATCACCCAGTCCACCGGGATTTCAGCAGGAACGTGGAACAGGAGGCTCACCACATTGCCGCCGAGGACACCCAGGGCAATACCCACAAGGCCGCCGAATTCACTCAAGAAGACCGCTTCCATGAGGAACTGGGTGAGGACGTGCTTGCGGGTAGCCCCCACGGCCTTGCGGATGCCTATCTCCTTGATCCGTTCCGTCACCGATACCAGCATGATATTCATGATGCCGATGCCGGCCACCACCAGGGCAATGATGCTGATGACGAAAGCGAACATTTTGACCCCGGCTGTGAACCGTCCGAAGGCCTCCATCAGGGATTCGTTGGAGGTGACCTCGAAATCGTTTTCGGCAGCGGGCGGCAGTTTTCTTACGGCCCGGAGAATACCGATCACCTCGTCCCGGGTGCGATCGTACGTCTCAGCCGATTCTGCTTCGACGGTAATGACCACAGATGTCCGAGGGTCCCCGAAGGATTCCATGAATACGGTGATGGGGATCGCCGCAAAGTTGTCCTGGCTTTCCCCAAACATCTGTCCCTGGCGTTCGGCCGTGCCCACCACGCGGTACCGGTTCCCCCCAACGGTCACCCTTTTTCCCAGGGGATCCTCGAAGGGAAAAAGAATATCCACCACGTCCATACCCAACACACACACCTTACGCGAAAACCGGATGTCGTCTTCCGTGATGTTACGGCCATGGCCGATATAGGTATTGTAGTTGTGAAGGGTCCACTGGTCGCCCCCGTAAATCACCACGTTCCGTTTGGTGGCGCGATCCTCATATCTTACGGCCTCTCCCCATTCGGTGTCCCCGACAGAAATCGCCCTGGGGAGCCGGGCCCGGCGCTTCAGGTCCTCGAACTGCTCCAGAGTAATATTGGGGCGGTTCCGGTATTTCCTCCGGGCATGCCATCCCACCTGGACAGCCGGATATTTCTGGACAGCAAAGGTGTTGGACCCAAAAATGTTCAGGCCCTGTTGAATGGATGACTCCAGGGTCCGGATGGCGGTCATGACACCCACCACCGAAAACACCCCGATGACCACACCCAGGAGGGTCAATCCGGACCGGAGTTTGTTCCCCCGGATAGCATCCCAGGCCATCCCCAGGCTCTCTCCCAGTTCCAGGAATACCAGACGTAGAAAGATGCCGGGGGATCTCCGCGACGACCTATTCATATCTCAGCGACTCAATGGGATGGACCCGGGCTGCCTGGTAGGAAGGGGCCAGTCCCGATATCACGCCCACCGACAAGGATAGAATGAAGGCAAGGACAGCCAGCCAGACGGGCATCACGGAAGGAAAGATGAACCTGTCGATGAGGCCACTGCCCACGAAGGCCAGCACTAGTCCCACCCCTCCGGCCAGGCCGCATATCAGCACCGCTTCGGTGAGAAACTGGATCATGATGGCCCGCCTCGTTGCCCCCAGGGCCTTTCGGACTCCGATTTCCCGGGTCCTTTCTTTCACCGACACGAACATAATATTCATGATTCCGATTCCCCCCACTACCAGGGACAAGACGGTGATGAATACACCCGTACCGCCGATGGCAAACTTGATGGCCCGGTACTGGCTCCTGAACGCTTCCTGCTGATTGATGGCGAAATCGTCCTTTTCCAGCGGTTTCAGTCCCCTGATTCGCCTCATGACCCCGGTGAGTTCATCCTGGGCTTCTTCCATCAGCTCCGGAGGGACTTTGACTTGAATCTGAGTCCACCCTCTCCGGGCAAATATTCTCTGAAATGTGCCCAGGGGAATGATAGCCCTGTTGTCCTGACTGAAAAGACCCAGGAATTTTCCCTGTCTCTCCATCACCCCGATGACCCGGAAGGGATGGGGGCCAAACCGTACCCGCTTGCCCACAGGATCATCATTCTCAAACAGTTCGTTGGCCACGTCATACCCCAGCACGCAAACGGGAGCGCCTCCCCGGTTTTCTCCTGGAGTGAAAAACCGTCCCCTTTCGACGGCAAACGTTACCGTCTGGATGTACTCTGGACTGGTCCCAAGGGTTCGTACCGTCTGTACTTCCCTGTCCCTGTAGGTAACGGAGGCAGTACGAGAGAGAACCGGGGCCACGGCAAGGGCGTACTGCGAAAGGTCCTGAATTCTGTCGGCGTACTCCACCTCCAGGTTTCTGCGGTTCCTGACTTCCCACCAGGCTTCCCTACCGCTGAACCACTTGTGCTTTGAGATAAAAAGGACGTCCCGGGACATGAAAGCGATGCTTCTTTCAAACGCCCGGTCCAGTCCCGAAATGAGGGTTCCCATAAGGGTAACCGCAACGATCCCGATAATCACTCCCAGGGTGGTCAGGAAAGCCCGCAGACGGTTGGTGCTTACGGACGAAAGGGCCATCCTCGCACTTTCCAGCCAGGTTCTCATCGTCCCCTATCCGGTACTATGGTGAACCTCATCCGTGATGCGTCCATCCAAGAGGTGGAGAGTCCGGGATGCCCGTTCGGCGATGTACTGTTCATGGGTTACCAGTACGATGGTGTTGCCACGTTCGTGAATCTCCTGAATGGTTTCCATAATCTCATGGCCTGTCTTGGAATCCAGATTTCCCGTAGGCTCATCGGCCAGGACAACCGACGGATCCGTTACCAGGGCCCGGGCGATGGCTACCCTCTGGCGCTCTCCTCCGGACAATTCGTTCGGCCGGTGATGCATTCGCGGCTCAAGACCCACGCTTCTCAGGGCCTGTTCGGCTCTGGACCGCCTTTCATCCCGGGGAACTCCCCGGTACACGAGGGGGAGCTCCACATTTGCCAGCGCCGTGGCCCTGGGCAGCAGATTAAAGGTCTGAAACACAAAACCGATCTTACGGTTCCGGATGGAAGCCAGCTGGTTGTCATCCATGGTATGGACCATCTCTCCCTCAAACTGATAGGTGCCGTGGCTGGGAACGTCCAGACATCCGATGATGTTCATGAGGGTGGACTTTCCCGAGCCAGACGGTCCCATGATGGATATGTATTCGTTATTCTTGATGGTGAGATCGATATCCTTCAAAGCCCTCACTTTCTGACCCTCTCCGATTTCGTAGTCCCTGCTGACTTCCTTAAGGACGACGATGGAAGATTGTGCCATGTTTCCCGGGGTCTACGGCCTCCGGCCGGGTGTGGGGTTGGTCTTTCTTTCCACCGGGGAACCGTGCTCCAATTCCCTGGATACGATCCTGTAGCTTCCCGTGATAATCTCTTCATTCTCTTCGAGTCCCGATAACACCTCATAATGGGTTTCACTGGAAAGACCCACCTTCACCTCTCGCTGCTCGGATACGGGGGGACCGTTCGATGTGTCCGCCACCACAAACACAACCTCAACCATGTTCTTCCTGGTCCACTCCCCCCCGTCGAAACCGTCCCCTGCCCCAGGGGGGCCCTTGCCACTTCCTCCCCCGGCCCGTCGTGACCGTCCACGGGAGGACTTCCGTCGACTTCCTGTGGATTCCCCCTTCAGTCCCGAGCCCGGGGGGACCCTGGACCTGACAGTCAAGGCCTGAATGGGAATGGCCAAAACGTCCGGTTTTACGTCCGTGATAATATCCACCGTGGCCGACATGCCCTGGCGAATGCCCCTGGGAACATCAAAAAGGACAATCCGTACGTCAAAATTGGTCACCTGCTCCTGAGTCCCTACGGCCGTTGTCTGGGCTACATGGGCTATCTCTTTTACCACCCCATGGAAAACGGTATCCTGGAAAGCGTCGATGCTGATTTCGGCCGTATCTCCGGGTGAAACGTCCACCACGTCGTTCTCGTTCACCTGTACCACCACTTCCATCTTGCTCAGATCTGCGATGGTCATCAAAACGTCAGCCTGGAAGGTGGATCCAAGGGCCATTTCCCCTTCTTCCTTTCTGATCTGAGTAACCATGCCGGAGCGGGGGGCCAGGAGAGTGGTCTTTGACAGCTCATCCATGGCCGATTTCAGAGCTGCTCCGGCCAGTTCCACCTCACTCTCCGCCATCTGAAACTGGGCCGTACTGGACTCCAGTTCCTGGCTGGAAATGAGGGCCTGGTCATACAGTTTTTCGGCCCTCTCCTTCAGAGCCTGCGCCTTAACCAGACTGGCTTCAGCCGCTTTGAGCCGGGAGTGGGCCTGATCCACCGCCGCCTCGTACCGGGTGCGGTCCAGGGAGATGAGATGTTGCCCCACCCGGACCGAATCCCCTTCCTCCACCAGAATGTCCATGATCAGAGCGCTGATATTGGCACTGATGTCCACCTCTCGCTGAGGCTGAATCGTTCCGGAACTGGTGACCTTGTGAACCACGGTCTGCCGATGAACTCTGGCGGTCTCAACTTCTATGGGTTCAACACCCGATCTCACAGTCTTCAGCCATACAAGGATTCCCGCGACGACCAGGACTGCACCTACGATCAGGATGTTCCGCCGTTTCTTGCTCTTTGCCATGAGTTTTCCTTGATAAAAGTCTACGTTTTTCCCATGAGGGCCCTGAGTTCCGCCTGGAGGATCTTTCTGTCGTACGTGGCCGTCACCAGGGAACTGTTGGCCCTCACCACCGATAATTGTGCGTCCAGAACATCCAGAATGGTGGCTGCCCCCAGGTTGTAGCGCTCCTGAGCCAGCCTCAGGTCTTCCTCGGCCGCCTGCTTGGTCCGCTCGAACACCGGAATGATTTCATCGAGATTCTT
>JBHIAI010000118.1:0-5500 GCA_046861655.1 Fidelibacterota bacterium
CGGCAGGTCCTCCAGGAGATCGCCCGCGAGATTGATGTGCCCCTGGACTTCCTTTTGACCAGGGAAATAGAGGACGGGGAGATTTCCATTGGCGACGTAACGTTTTCAACCCTGGCAGACGCCATCCGGTATCACGATGTCCATCCTGAAGATGACACGCTCCGTTTCGAACATCTTATTCTGACTCACACTGCGAGGACCAAGGAATTTGAGAGACTCCAAGAGCGGTTCGATCCCGCCACGGTGAGCCTGTCACTGAGGGAAGACAAGACCAACCCTGTCACCCATTTTATCGAAGACGATGCCACCCAGTGGTACGACATCATTGCCAGTTTCGCCATTATTCTGGGGGCCTTGAACCTCCTGAAACTCCAGGGGCTGAAGGTATTGCGCCGCAAGAAGGATTGGCAGTACAGTGTGACCGCTATTCTCGGGTTTGCCTTTGCGTTCTTCGCAGGATTCCTGTTCCGGGGTGCCAATTATGTGGCCCTTACAGACCCTGGAGACTCTCCGGCCCGGGTGGCGGAGGTGGTAGCCGAAAAGGAAAGCCTCCCCCAGGATAAGGTCTTAACCGCGCTTAGACTCCTTGAAGAGGGAGAATCACGGCGAGTTGGGAGTGTCATGTTGACCTCCGGAGGTGCCCGGTTCCTGGCTTTAGAGCTGGAGCAGGTCGGAGCGTCTGTGGAGGTGAAAACGGAGCAGTGGGGTGCCCACCTTTTGGCTCAGGGCTCTCTTTTCAAATGGATGTTTGATTACATCTTTACCCCCCTTTCTGCCACCATGTTCGCCCTTTTGGCCTTTTTTGTCGCCTCCGCATCCTACCGGGCGTTCCGCATCCGCAATTTCGAAGCTACCCTCCTCCTGGGGGCGGGAATCATACTCATGCTGGGACGGGTCCCCATCGGGAGCACCATTTCGGGTTGGTTCGTGGCGTACGTGTTGGTTCTGGGACTGGGCATTCTGGCGAACTTCCTCGCGAGGAACAGGACGGTGACATTCCTCACCGTTATCGGGGGCCTGGCGGCGGTAACGGTAGGAGGAATGGCTTCCGGATGGCCTGTGGACCGGCCCGCGTTTCTATTCCTTCCGGCCCTCCAGGAATGGATTTATCTCTACCCTAATATTGCGGGAACGAGAGCCATCATGATCGGCATTGCCCTGGGTATGGTGGGGACGAGTCTCAGGGTCATCCTGGGCATAGAGAAATCATTCATGGGAGAACGATAGAATGGAAAAATTCATTGAAATCATCCTGAGGCTGGGCCGGGCGGACCGGCGGATCGTGTTTGTCCTGATCGCCGTGGTGGTGCTCATACCTCTGTTGAAACCTCTGGGTCTCCCTATCCGTCCAACCCCCACCACCCAGATGGTCTTCGAGGCGGTTGAGTCCCTCCCCGAGGGATCCAACGTGCTGGTGTCGTTTGAGTACGGTCCAAGCACGGAACCGGAGATTCATCCCATGGCGATCGCCGTGTTACGGCACCTGTTCAGGCGGAATCACCGGGTCTATGTCACCTGTCTTTGGCCTGACGGCCAGTTCATGGCAAAGGATGCCCTGGACCAGGTGGCAAAGGAAGAACTGGGCCTGACCTATGGCGAGGACTACGTACTTCTCGGTTTCAGACCGGGCAACGAAGCGGTGGTTAAAGGGATCGTCAGCAACATCCAGTATCTTTATACCATGGATTACCGGAATACCCTGGTGAGCGATATACCCATGATGAGAGGTATCAAGAACCTGAAAGATTTCGCCTTTGTATTCAGTCTATCAGCGGGATACCCCGGAACCATCGAGTGGGTTCAGTACGGCGCCGATCCTACCGGAGTACCCCTGTCCACGGGAACCACCTCGATCCAGGTCAACGAAGTGATTCCCTATGTCAATTCAGGGCAGGTAAAAGGAATCATCGCCGGGATGCCCGGCGCGGCCGAGTACGAGGCCCTCATTGAGCGGAAGGGTCTGGGCCAGGCCGGTATGGACGCCCAGTCCATTGCCCATGTGGTGATCGTCCTTTTCATCGTTCTTGGAAACGTCACTTTCTACATCGAACGGAAGCGGGCCCGGAAGAAACCATGAGGAGGATTTCATGTCATTGGAAATCGTAGGCGCCTGGATCGCCGTCTTTCTCACTCTGGCTACATTCAGCTACCTGTACAAGGACAACCCGTTTTACAAGATGGCCGAACACATATTCGTGGGTGTTTCCGCCGGGTACTGGGCGTCGACCTATTTCTGGACCCAGATACAGCCCAATCTGTTCGGCCGACTGTGGCCGGCTCTTCCTGAGGGAATCCAACCAGGGTTTCTTAAGAGAATGTGGTACGGATTGTATAACTTTGCCGGTCTGTTTCATGGGGGCATGTTTCCTGAGGGAGGCATAGCCAAGGGGCATGAGATTAATCTGATCTACATAATCCCCCTTTTCCTGGGGATTTTCATGCTCATGAGAATCATTCCCAAGGTGGGCTGGCTGGCCCGGTGGGCCATGGCCTACGTGGTGGGCCTGGCCGCTGGACTTCGGATGTACGGATACCTGAATTCCAATATCATCGCCCAGGTGAGGGGGTCGGCCCTGCCCCTTTTTGAAGACTGGTTCACCTCATTCAATTCACTCATTATCATCGTCGGAACCCTGACGGGGTTATTCTACTTTTTCTTTTCCAAGGCACATACGGGCGTATTCGGAAGGATCAGCCGGGTGGGGATTTACTTTCTCATGATTTCATTCGGTGCCTCGTTCGGCTTTGCGGTGATGGGACGAATCTCCCTTCTCATCGGACGATACTATGATCTCATGCAATTCAGTCGGCCGTCCTACCACCACGCCACCTATTGGATCCTGGCCGGGATGGTTATTCTCCTGGCTGTGTGGGCGTTTAGAACGCGGGGCACCGCCGAGGCCAAGTAAGAAGGAGTATGAACCGTGGATTTTCTAAAAGAACTGGGCGTTGAACCGATCAACTACGGCGCCTGTTGGGGTCCCGGGGATTGGTCGTCCACGGAAGATGCCGGCAAGAACGATTCGGTGAACGCCACCAATGGAGACATCATTGCGTCTGTGTACGAATGCTCTGACAAGGACTACGAAACGGTGGTAAGAAGATCCGTCGAGGCTTTCAAGGAGTGGCGGACGGTTCCCGCTCCCAAGCGGGGGGAGTTGGTCCGAGAAATCGCCCAGGTTTTGAGGGAAAAGAAGGACTTTCTGGGCAGCCTGGTGTCCCTGGAGATGGGGAAAATCAAGCAGGAAGGGGATGGGGAAGTCCAGGAAATGATCGATATTGCGGATTTTTCCGTGGGACTATCGCGCCAACTGTACGGTCTCACCATGCATTCGGAGCGCCCTTCTCACCGGATGTACGAGCAGTGGCACCCCCTGGGGCCCGTGGGGGTCATCACCTCGTTCAATTTTCCCGTGGCCGTATGGTCATGGAACGCGTTCATCGCCGCCGTTTGCGGGGATACCGTGATCTGGAAGCCCTCCTCGTCTGTCCCGCTGTGTGGTATCGCTGTCCAGAGAATATGTAATGACGTGGTAGAATCTCTGGGATACCCTCCCGTATTCAGCCTGATCATCGGACGGGGCAGTACCGTCGGGGAACGACTGGTGAGAGATGACCGCATTCCTCTTATTTCTTTCACGGGTTCCACCGCCATGGGGAAGCACATCGGAGGGATCGTAGGAGAGCGGTTGGGCAGAACCATCCTGGAATTGGGCGGCAACAACGCCGTCATTCTGGATGAATCGGCCGATCTCAAACTCGCCATCCCTGCCATCGTATTCGGAGCGGTGGGAACTGCAGGTCAGAGGTGCACCACCACCCGGAGGGTTTTGATCCAGAAAGAGATGTTCGAGACCGTCGTCGGTCGATTGATCGACGTCTACCGGCAGGTAAGAATCGGAGATCCTCTGGACGAGGATACGTTGATGGGTCCCCTTGTGGATCAGGCGGCTGTGGACGTGTACTCAAAAGCCCTGGAGCGGATCAAGGAGGAGGGAGGAGAGATTCTTTACGGAGGCCGGGTTCTGGAGGGGCCGGGATTCTTCGTGGAGCCCGCCCTGGTGAAATCGAAGAACTCTTTTCCCATCGTCCAGGAGGAAACCTTTGCGCCCATTCTCCACCTGATGGAGTATGAGGACATCGACGATGCCATCCGGCAACAAAACGACGTGCCCCAGGGTCTTTCCAGTTCCATGTTTACGACCAATCTCGTGAACGCGGAGAAATTCCTGTCTCACAGCGGCAGCGATTGCGGCATCGCGAATGTCAATGTGGGAACATCTGGGGCGGAGATCGGCGGTGCCTTCGGGGGGGAAAAGGAGACCGGAGGGGGGCGGGAATCAGGATCGGATGCCTGGAAGGGGTATATGAGGCGGCAGACCAACACCATCAACTGGGGGTCACAGATGCCTCTAGCCCAGGGAATCCGGTTCGGGGATTGGAGTGAGTAGCGCAAATTGAAAAGTGAAAAACTGAAAAGACCCCTTTCCTTGGATAACCTTACACTTTGCAGTTTCCTTTTTTCATTTTTCATTGTCCCGCCGTGGCGGGACGTCGTATTACGAATTACCCATTCAGGATAAGGAGGAGCTGTGATTTCAATTGCCCCCCATGACGTCAGAAAGATCCTCTCTTCACACATTCTGGCCGACGGTTTCGAACCGGTTATTGATCTCGAGAAAAGCCACGGTACGTGGATTGTGGATGCCCGGAACGGCAGGGAATACCTGGATCTGTTTTCCATGTTTGCGTCCATGCCCCTGGGGTACAACCATCCCAGGATCGTGGAGGCCAGGGAAATGCTCGCTGAGGCTGCCATGAACAAGCCCACCAATTCGGACATCTATTCCACCCAGATGGCAGAGTTCGTGGAAACATTCTTCCAGGTTGCCGTTCCTGATGGGTTCGAGCACGCGTTTTTCATTGAAGGAGGGGCCTTGGCCGTAGAGAACGCGTTGAAAGCAAGCTTCGACTGGAAGGTGAAGAAGAATCTCAGAAAGAGTCCAGACCGCGATCTGGGATCGAAAGTCATCCACTTTCGGGATTGCTTCCACGGCCGGAGCGGTTACACCCTGTCCATGACCAATACCTGGGATCCCCGCAAGGTGGCCTACTTCCCTAAATTCGATTGGCCCAGGATCGTGAATCCAAAGATCACCTTTCCCCTGTCCTTGGAGCGTCAGAAGGAGCTGGAATCGTTGGAACAGGAAGCGAAAGATCAGATTCACCAGGCTATTGAGGAGTACGGGGATGACATCGCATGCCTGATCATTGAGCCCATTCAGGGGGAGGGGGGAGACAACCACTTCCGGAAGGAGTTCCTCCAGAGCCTTCGTCACATCTGTGACGAACACGAGATTCTCCTGGTCTTCGATGAAATCCAGACCGGTTTCGGTCTTACCGGCAGAATGTGGGCCTTCGAGAACTTCGGAGTTGTTCCCGATTTACTCTGCTTTGGGAAGAAAACCCAGGTATGTGGATTCATCGGGGGGAGGAGGAT
>JBHIAI010000016.1:0-22486 GCA_046861655.1 Fidelibacterota bacterium
CCCCTGCCTCTGCCCCCTGCCGCCGGAGCTCTCTTGGTATCCCCGTCTTGCTGACCGGAGCCTCCAATAGCGGTTCAGGATATCATTCACAATCATCTTTCTGTTCACGGTTCTGAGTAGAGCCATGGGGGTTCTTTTGAGAGGGCCTGGGTCCACTTTTTCCCACTGGAGACCTTTCAGAGAGATACTCTTGTTGATTCTAATCCTGGCCTGTTCCCCTGGGGATTTCCGGATGCTGAGCCAGAGGGAGGAGTCTTCGGAGGTGCTGTGAATGCGGAGTGTGTCATCTTCGAGTTTCACTCTCCAGGCAACTGAAGTCTTTTGGATCCACCACCTGGCATAATCCAGGATGGGTAGAATCGGGATCTTGCGTTGGCGAATCTCCCTGAATAGCCAATTTAGGACCTTCAGATTTGCCTGGGAAGGGTGATCGTATACCATCAAGGGGAGGCGATATTTCTGGTGTTCTTCGATCCTGTGCCGCCAGTACTGTTTCATGTCGTCATCTGAGTGATGAGCGTTTCGCAAATGCCCAGTAGTGATGGGGTGGATGGGCACCTCCAGGACCGTGGAAAATCTGTCTTCCAGGTAGGGATAAAACGGGGCGTCGTCATAGTCCAGAGTAAACTCTGACGAATACGTAAACCCGTGGTGTTCAACGGCCATCGCCAGTGCGGCATTCCAGAGTCCGAACGGAGCAGCGTATCCGTGGGGTCTGATTCCTTCCCTGGAAAGGACTCCCAAGGCCTGAAAGATGTTTCGCTCGTTCTTAACGTAATCACGGAAGACACGGTGACGGGCACAGTGGACACCGATTTCCTGACGTTCGAGGCCGGCGATTTCTTCCAGGTATTCCCCGCCGCTGGCGGTCTCCAGAAACCAGGTAGCAGGGATATCATGCTGCTGGCAGATGGCGGCAAGGGCTTCAACCTCCTGCCCAGAAGCAAAGTCCGTATCCACGCGGAAGGCAAACAGGGTCGATTCCCCGTTCGGAAAGGGCCACAGGGAAACCATGGGGAGTCCCCTGTGGAAGAAAAGGTGTTCCAGGGACTGTTCGATGATACTCCTGAAAGTGCCCTTTGACGGGCGAGCCACCCGTTCAGAGGGGAGCCCGGGACCCGGTGAGGGGAAATTCCGGCGCCGGGACCTGGAGTCCAGGATAACCCGGGAAAACAGACCGGGAAGTACCAGGGCTATTCCGTCTCCCCGGGTCACGATCCGCACCAGGGGCTTCAGGGAGTCACTGTTAAGCCTGGTTCCCAGGGAAGGAAGAAGTAACCGGGCGTCCACCGATCCCGGAACGACCTGGTGGTACAGGGGATCATCTACGGGGTCCACGTATTTGACGAAAGAGGGGAACGTTCCCGTACCAAGGAGCCATTCCCCCACATCCGCCTCCACCAGAATGGCCCCTCCCCCGGTCAGGTAATTCAGGAGATTGCTCCTGTCCTCTTCTCCCAGTCTGCCGGTAACGATGATGGCTCCATAACGGTCGGGCTGAACGGATTGGTGTAGATCCACAAGTGCAGCGGGCAGGCCCAACTGGTCGAGAATAATCCGCCACTGGGGAAGCCATTCGGTGATGCCCACGGCAAGGTTCATACGAGTATTTTTCTTAATTCAAGGAGATCTTCCCGTTTCACACCGGCGGACCATCCGATGAGGGGCATACCCGCAACGAGGGCCAGACCGAGGGAAAGGAGGGGAGCATGGTGGTGCCACGCCGACAGGATACCCACGAGAAGGGTCGAGGTCAACAGCGGCAGAAGCACAGGCCTGAGCATGTCTACCGGGGCGATTTCCCGCATTCGTCTGAGCATGGCCACCAGGGAAACGGCCTGAAATACGGTCAGGGCGACGGGTACCTGGAGGGTGGGTGTCATGGGGAGGGGTAGCAGAATGACAGCAAAAAACCCCAGTGCCCCCGCCGCCAGGGATCGTGTGTAGCTGACCTCATTCTCGGAAGCAATCAAGGTAAAGGTAAACACACTGTTCATCAGGGTTAGGACAAAATAGGGAACAAGAAGCTGAAAGATGAGCGTGGATTCGGTGAATTCCGTGCCGAAGACAAAGGGAAAAACGGCGTCGGCCCCCAGGATGGCGAGAACGCCCAGGTAGAATCCCCCGGTGACTACCAGTTTCAGGGTCCGTTCGAACCGTTGCTGCAGGTTCTTGAGTCCCCTGGCGAAACTCTTCCGGATGGACGGAAAAAAAAGGGTATAGAAGACTCGGTCCAGTATCAACATGAGGACGATGCCCCGGTAGGCCACGCTGTACAGTCCGGCATCTTCTCTTGAGACGTTGAAGCCCAGATACAGGAAGGGAAACTGAATGACCACCTGGGCCACAAGGCCCGCCAGGCCCAGGGGTATTCCTGTTCGGATCAGCTGCTTCCTCCCCCTGGCATCCGGGTCTAGAGCATGGAGGTCGCCGGGCAGTTTTCGGTAGGCCCATGCCAGGGTGGCTGCATGAGCTCCGATTCCGGCGATCCACCCAACGGGCACGAGAATCAGGTGCGCCTGTGTTGACACGAGGCCGACGATCCAGGTCAGGTAGACCGCCATGGCTACTATCTTCCCAAAGGACAGGGTGACCATACGACCCAATCCCTGGAAGAGCCAGTCCAGAAGCAAGGCTGAAGGGAGGAGGGAAACCAGGTAAACGGTGGCCACTTTCCTGGTAGTGGAGTCCTGGACCAGCAGATGGATGACGGTTCCGGTGATGATTACAACGGCGATGGATAGCATCATTCGGCTGGTGAGTATTTTTTTCGCGAAGGAACGGGGGATGGTGGTCTGACCGGCCACCTGCCGGGTTCCCAACAGCGGCAATCCCGCATCACCGAATATGGTGGCGTAGGTCAGGATGGCCATTCCCACTGCGAGAACCCCCATGCTTGAGGGCCCGAGTTTCCTGGCAAGGTAGGCAACGGCCAGAAAACCCAGAAACCGGCTCACGAGCTCCGCCGTGGAGAGGGAAAGAATATTCCTGGAAAGGGGTTTCATCCTTCAAACAGTTTCGTAAGCTGGGCTGCCCGGGCGTCAAGGGAAAAGCTGGACCGGATGTGCTCTCTCGCGGTCCGTCCCAGGTCTCCATCCGCTTTCAGTGCCTTGGCCAGGGCCGTAGCCAGACTCTCCGGTTCACCGGGAGGTACCAGGAAGCCCACCTCGCCCATCACTTCCGGGAGACCTCCTACCCTGGAGGCGACCGGGATGCACTCGCAAAGCATGCCCTGGGCCAGGGCGAACGAAAAGGACTCGATCCGGCTGGGCTGGCAGCAGACCCTGGACCGGCGGTAGAGGTCCAGTAGCTGTTCTTCCGGGAGCCAGGGTCGAACGACGACGTTCGAAGGGATATGGATATCCATGGATCGCAGTACGGTTTCGTCGACACCCACGATCCGGATGGAGGCCCCGGGCATGAGACGGGCGGCCTCGATCAACACATCGATTCCCTTAACCTTCACCCTCTTGGGAGTGGGGCAAGCGGCGACGGCTAAGACGACGGGTTCCTTTGTGTGTTCCGGCGTCCAGTACAGGTCGTCCAGGCCGGGAGGTATGGTGCGGAGATTATTTCCCTGATACTTTCCTACCTTTCTGGCCAGGGTCTCCAGGTGGAGAGACATGGGGGCCACAGCGGTGGCTCGGCGGAGGGCGTACCGTATGAGGGACCGCTTCCAGGGAACGGTGAGAAGTCCGTACCCCAGGTCCTCCTGGACTGTGACGTCCGCTCCGCCCACGATAACCACGCACTTTTTCCCCAGTAGACGGGCGGCGAACACCAGGAGGGCACTGTAGGTGGAGGCAAACCATGAAAAAACGGCGTCCACAAAGAGGGCTGCCCACAGGAGCCGGATGGCCCCCAGAATTCCTTTGGTTCTAATATCGATCACGTGGGAGAATCCAGCCAGGATCTCACGATCCAGTTCCATGAAAGGAACAGAAATGGGTGAAAAGAAAAGAATTTTCCTACGGTTGTGGGTCATGCCAGGGGCCTGGTTTCTTTGAGGGGAACACCCTTGAGAACCCACGCAAGAAGAACGTACACAACGACGCCCGCCAGCTTGACGAGAGCGTCCTGGCCAAAAGCGATAACGACTGAGACAGCCACCACCAGGGAAATCACGATCCTGACCACCCTGGACCATTCGTAAGGTACGGAAAAAAGAGGTCTGGATGCGACAAAGGCCGCGACAGCCATGGTGACGTAGGCGGCCACAGTGGCCAGGGCGGCGCCCATCATGCCGTAAGGGGGGATCAGGAGGAGATTGAGTCCCGCGTTGACCAGGGCCCCGGCCCCGGTGATCAACGGGATCATGTGGGTTTTCTTTTCAAAATAGATCCCGGGCAGAAAATTCAGGTACACACCCTGGAAGACATAGGCCATAAGGATAATGGGGACGATGGACTCCGCCTCGTAGAAATCGGGACCGATGAGGGAATACCCAAAGAGTCGAATATGAATCACCTCGTGAACAAAGTTGGAGATCGTTACCCATACCAGGAGAGCTGCGAACACAAAGTAGGTAAAGACACGGGCGAAGACGGGACGGGATTCCTCTTTCTTGCCCAATCTCAGGAAGAAGGGTTGCCAGGCATAGTGGAATGCTGCGGTGAGAAGTAGCATAAAGATGCCGAGTTTATACCCGGCGGTGTATATGCCCACGGTGGCGGTGTCCTTGAGAAGGGCCAGAAGGTAGCGATCGATCATCTCCATAGCAATCGATGCCAGTCCCGCGGGGACGAAAGGAAGGCCGAACCTCAAGAGTTTTCTGGCCATCTCCCTGGAAAAGGTCAACCGGATCAGGGGAAGACTTACACCCAACACAAGCACGGCCGTCACTACGGAGGCGATGAGGGCGCTCGCAAATATGCCCGTGATGCCCCTTTTCAGGATAGCCACCAGGTAGATATTGAGTCCAAGGGTTGCGATCACGTTGATGAATTTGATGACCACAAAGAGTCCCGCTTTGTCCCGCAATCTCAACAGGGCGAAAGGGACATGACTGAGGGCGTCGAGAAAAAGAATGCCCGCTGCCAGGGTGAAAAGATGTGTGTAGATGGGGTTTCCCAGAAGGGCACCGGCCAGGAATTCCGCACCGGCGATTATCAATAAAGACAGGAGAGCGCTGGAGCCCAGGCTGAGCCACAGGGCAGAGGAGAAGAATCGTCTTCGCTCATCTGGGTCCCGGGTATCGCTGGCGTACCTCATAAACGCAGAGTCGAGGCCGTAATGGTAGACAATGTTCATGAATCCCAGGAATACATACACAAGGGTTACGAGTCCGTATTCCTGCGGGGTGAGAACGTGGGTAAACAGAGGAAGAAGAAGAAAGGTTACAAGACGGGTCAGAACGGTCCCTGCCCCGTATACGGCTGTCTGGCGGGTCAGTTGCTTGATGGCGGATATCACCGGAACGGGAATATACAGGGAGGGGAATACGGAATCAACGATTCATGCCGGGCTTTCTCCCGACGGGAAAACGGGGGAGGGAAACACAAATTTCCTGATGTGAGGGGTCAAATATTTGGTTATTTTATTGAGACGAATATGGCCGACAGTCGTATAGCTCGTGTAACTGCCAGGGAAATCCTCGATTCCCGGGGCAACCCTACCGTTGAGGTGGATGTGATCCTTGAGGATGGAAGTTTCGGCCGGTCGGCTGTACCGTCGGGGGCCTCCACGGGCGCGCACGAAGCGGTTGAATTGAGGGATGGAGATCCGGATCGATACCTGGGAAAGGGGGTAATCCGGGCGGTGGAGAACGTGGTGAAGACACTGGGTCCGGGTGTGACCGGGCGGGATTCCCTGGATCAATCGGGCCTGGATGAACGGTTGATTGAGCTGGATGGTACGCCTGATAAATCCATGCTCGGGGCGAACGCCATTCTGGGTGTTTCCATAGCGGTGGCGAGGGCTGCCGCGGCGCACAGAGGGGTGCCTCTCTTTCACTATTTGGCTTCAAGCGAGCCCGCCGTTCTTCCAGTCCCTATGATGAACATCCTCAACGGCGGACAGCACGCGGATAACAATGTTGACATACAGGAGTTTATGATCTTCCCCCTGGGTGCGCCCTCGTTCAGTGAGGCCCTTCGGATGGGTGCGGAAACTTTTCATCAGTTGAAATCGGTGTTGAGGGCAAAAGGGCTTAACACGGGCGTAGGGGATGAAGGTGGGTTTGCCCCAAATCTGCGCAGTAACGAGGAAGCCATTGAAGTCATTCTGGAAGCGGCAGAAAAGACGCCTTACGAGGTGGGAAAGGATCTTTTCCTTGCCCTGGATCCAGCGGCCACAGGGCTGTACGATCAGGATCAGGCCATCTATCGTCTGGAATCGGAGGGGAGGGACCTGACCTCGGACGAAATGGTGGATTACTACAAGAGACTGGTTTCCAGGTACCCCATCGTATCCATTGAAGATGGCCTGTCTGAGGATGACTGGGACGGGTGGGTCAGATTGACCCATACCCTGGGCAGGACCGTTCAGATTGTGGGCGATGATCTGACTGTCACCAACAAGACCAGACTGGAAAGGGCCATCCAGAGAAAGGCCATCAACGCCATCCTGATCAAATTGAACCAGGTGGGAACGATCACCGAGACCCTACGTACCGTCGAGGCCGCCCGGAAGGCTGGGCTGGCGGCGGTAATCTCCCACCGGTCAGGGGAGACAGAAGATACCACGATTGCCGATTTTTCGGTTGCCATGGGAATGGGACAGATAAAGACGGGATCAGCCTCCCGGACGGATAGAATCGCCAAGTACAATCAGCTTCTGAGAATAGAGGAATCCCTGGGCGACAGGGCCCGCTTCCCGGGCCGGGAGATTCTGGGAGGTTTCAGGTCAGAGCCATGAGGCGGCCCAGGCGCAAGAAACGCTCGTCCAGACGTCGCCAGCCGTACCGGACCAAACCACGGAGCACGAACCTTGTTCCCAGGATTGTGCTCCTGGTAGGCGTGATTCTGGTCATAATTTTCTTTTTTGGTGATCATGGGATTTACCGGTTGTATGAATTGAAGCGGGAAAAGCAGCGTCTTCTGGAGGAGATTAACCGGCTTCGGCAGGAACAGCGAGTTCTGATGACGGAAAAGGAAAAGCTGGAAACAGACCTTGAGTACATTGAGCAGTTGGCCCGGGAACAACACAGAATGGCCAGGCCTGAGGAAAAGGTGTTCAAGGTGGTGGAGCCTCCTGAGGAGTGATCGGGAGTGAGGCGGACCGGTTGACCCGGGTAGTCGTCTGTCCCCCCGGGAAGGAATACTTTTCTGTCCATCCTTCCGGAGGTCACAACATTGCCGGATCGCCGGATCCCCGGAAAAGCAGCGAACAGCACAGGAAGCTCACGGACACCCTCAGGGCATTCGGATCCCAGGTGGTGGAGGTGAAGGAACTTCCCGGCCATCCCAACAGTGTGTTCACCCGTGATCCGTCCCTGTGTACACCCGAGGGCTATGTTCTTCTACACATGGGGCTTGCCTCCCGCCGGGGAGAAGAGCAGTGGATGGCAGACACGCTTCAATCCCTGGGTGGACCATACCTGGGAATGATTGACCCTCCCGCCACGGTCGAAGGAGGCGACATCATCCTCGCGGGGAAGGCAGCCTTTGTGGGACTGTCCACCCGGACCGACACCCAGGGAGTTCAGCAGATTAAGAAGATTCTGACTTCCGCCGGCTACGATGTGCGGGTGGTTCCGGTACCGAAAAAGTACCTACACCTGGGGGGAGCCATGAGCCTCGTGGGCCCAGACCGTATCCTTACCTGTCTTGACCCCTTGGATGAAAGATTATTCCGCGGGTTCAATCTATTGAGGGTCCCTGCGAATTCCTTCATGGGAGCCAATGTAATCGTTCTTGGGGAAAACGAGGTCATCACGCATTCTGCTCAGCGTCGCACGCTGGATGTTCTGGATCAGGCGGGCATAACAGTTCACGTTCTGAACCTGTCGGAATTCGTAAAAGGGAGGGGAGGACCCAGTTGCCTCGTTCTACCTCAGGACCGTTCCTGGTTCTGACTGTCCTGGCCGCGGAGGTCGCGAAGGATCTCGTTTACTTTTTCGGGGGAGATGGTTGTCCCTTCTCCGAAAGACTTCAGCCGCTCCTTGCCGAAGGATTTGAGCAGTTGATCCCTGATTTCGTCTTCTTTGTAGCCTTCCCTTTTCAGTCTGTCCACAAGTTCGGCCAGAGTGAGACGCTTTCTGGTTCCTCCCCTTTTCCCCTTTCTGAAAAGGTCAAAGAATCCCATGGAATCCTCCGGTGTCCTTAAAACCCCAGATCGAAGTAAACCTGGTCACCCCGTAGCTTTGATTGGAAGATCAGTTCCACGTTTTCGGGTTCTTCGGGGAAGCTGTAGACCAGCCGGGCATCCACTGTTTCTCCTGGCAGAATGGTGGCCACGCTATGAGTGCTCTCCGTGAATTCCAGGTTCCCCGGTAATCCGGTTCCGTCCACTACCCTGACAAGCAAAAGGGCGCTCATATCCAGGGGCCGGTCACCCTGATTGGCAATCCGGACAGACACCGTTACCTTTTCATCCGACCGTTGGGCACTCAGGAGGGTGATGGTGGCATCATCGGATACCTGGGATTCACCCGTCCTCCCGGCGATTCGTGATTCTTTCAGGGCTTCCAGGGGTACCCAGAACTCCAGGACAGCCTTCACGTAATTCCCCGACGAATCTTTCTGGAGTTTTCGAATCTCCGTGCCCGGGTACACCCTTCCTAGCACATCCCCGGTTTGTTCTGGATCCTTTAAGATGTCCGTCTTTTTTGTGATTTCTGTTACTTGGGCAGGGGACACGGAGATGGCTGTGAGGAGGACGACGATGGATGGAATAAAGAGCCTATCGGGTTGGTATGACATTAAACGAGCTCCCTGTCTGTTTGGAAGTCTGCTGAGCCTTGGTCCCTTGGAATGATGTCAGATCGCCAGGCTGGCTGTCTTGGTGGTAAGAAAGGCGTCCAGGTAGATTTCCACCCGACGATTCTTTGACCTTCCCTCCGGGCTGGCATTGGAGCTCACGGGACGGAATTCGCCGTATCCCATGGCCGAGAACTTACCTTCCTCAATGCCGGCAAATTGTCTGAGCAACTCTACAACGTTGAGGGCCCGGGCGGTGGACAGTTCCCAATTGGATTCCCACTTGTCCTGAAGGAATCGGGGAAGGGGGACGTTATCCGTATGTCCTTCGCATCGAATTTCAATGTTGAGGTTCCGGTCGCTCTTCGCCACTGCATCGATAAAGGGTCTCAGCTCCGGGTCTTCGTGAACCCGGACCAATCGGGACATCTTGATGATCATCCCTATCTGCTGGATCAGGGGATATACTTCAGGCCGGAGTTCAGCCTCTCCTGACGGGAACAGCCGGCCACTGGCCATCGTGATCTTCACCCCCTTGGTGACCCTTTCCACGGACACGTATGCGGAGTGGAGCTGGCTGTGAAGCTCTTGATAGGTCTCATCCAGAAGCATATTGATGATCCGGTCCACGTGCTTTTCCGCATCGTTCATGATGACCAAAAGCATGATGAAAAAGGTCAAAAGGAGGGTAATCATATCCCCAAAAGTCACAGCCCAGGCCGTACTTCTGGCTTTCGATTCACTCAGGGAAACTCTCTTGACCCGCCGAGCCATGAATCTAGATCGATCTACTCATCAACCACAGAGATCACAGAGCGCATTCATAGTTCAAGACACTATGCTCGTCATTTATTATTCTTGTTATCATCCTCTGTGTTCTCTGTGGTTCATCAGTGAATCGCTGAGATTAAGCCGGTTTTTCCCTCCGTTTGCTCTGGGGAACGAACGTCATCAGTTTTTCCCTGAGAATGATGGGATGGTCCTTGGCGTGGATACCGATGATCCCTTCGACCATGATGTCTTTCACCATCAGTTCTTCCTCTGATTTTCTCTTGAGTTTGCCCGCCAGGGGAAGAAAGACAAGATTGGACAGCAGGACACCGTAGAAGGTTGTGATCAGAGCCAGCCCCATGCCTCCCAGGAGTTCGCCAAATCGTTTTGCCACATCGAATTCAATGCCGGGAAGGCCCGTGGTTTCGGGCGAAGAAAAGTGGGTCATCATGATGATGAGTCCCAGGACAGTGCCCAACAGTCCGAATGCGGGCGAATAGGCTCCCATGTACAGGAATATTTCCTGTCCGAGGCTATGTCGCCGTTCCACATTGGACAGTTCTAACTCCAGATAGTTTCTCAGCCGGGCCGGGTCCCGCTCATTGATGGCCAGTTCGAGACCGTTCATCAAGAACTTGTCCGGAATCCTGTCCAGGTCTGATTCCAGGGACATGATCCCGTTCTTTCTGGCCTTTTCCGCCTTTTCCACCAGTTCGTCGATGACTTCCTGGTGTCCGATCTCTTCTTTGCGAAACGCCTGGACCAGTACTTTGAAGATGTTGAGTACGTTGTTCAGAGGATAGTTAACCAGGGTGGCAGCCAGAGTTCCGCCGATAACGATGGTGAAGGCGTCCACATCGAGAAACCACCGGGGATCTCCGTTGTTATTCAAGATCCCCACGCTGATAAACCCAATTCCCAGGAGTAGTCCTAACGCCGTTCCCAGATCCATGAGGTTGCCTTTCTTGGTCCGAGGTACATGCTAAAAAAAGTGGTTACTGAGTTAAGTTACCTAACTGACGAGGTTACTGTCCAGCACGAAAGTCGCCGGTCCATCGTTGAGGAGGCTCACCTCCATCATGGCTCCGAAGACACCCGACTCAACAGGAACCCCACGCTTCTTGAGCTCATCCATGAAATGAACGTACAGGCTTTCGCCTTTTTCCGGCGGGGCGGCCCGAGTAAAACTGGGACGCCGTCCCTTCCTCCAGTCCGCACACAGGGTGAACTGGCTCACCACCAGAGCGGATCCATTCACGTCGCGAATGGACAGATTCATTTTTCCCTCGTCATCGTTGAAGACGCGAAACCCCGATATTTTGTCGGCAAGGAATTCCCCATCCTTTTTCTCATCATCATCAAAGACTCCCAGGAAGATCACAAATCCCTCGCTGATCTCTCCCGCTGTCCGGCCACCAACAGAAACCTTTCCCCGGGACACTCTCTGGAGGAGGGCGATCATCAGTCTATCCAAACGTTCTGCTCGCCGTAGATTCCCCTGAGTTTGGACAGAAGGGTCTTATCGGGGGACACCGTAACCTTCCGGCTGAGGATCTTTCTATCGTTTCCTTCGGCATCGTGAACGTGAAAGTACAATGGGGATGTGCCTGCATGCTTCCGTGCCAGTTTCAACAGGGAGTCCACATCTTCCACCTTCATTTTGTCCACTTCCATGAGGATGTTCACTTTTCTGATGGCCTCATGGCGAATGTCATCCAGGGACTGAAGGGTCTCCCCGATAATCTTTGGGGTGTCATCATCCAGACGGGTGGTAGGGCGACCTTTGACAAAAACCAGGCTCTCTTCCTTTAGGAGCTTCTTGTATGTGAGGAAGGTGTCATGGAATACCAGCACCTCCATTTTTCCTCCCAGACAATCCAGACTGAAAAAGGCCATCTGTTGATTCTTTTTGTCAAAATGGTGTTTCAGGTCGTGGATGACCCCTCCCACTCGAATCTCCTTGAGTTGCATCTCATCTGTATCACCTGAGAAATCGTAATTGGAAAAGTTCTCCAGTTCACGGGCGTACTTCAGAAGGGGGTGGCCGGTGAGGTAGAAACCCATCACCTCCTTCTCTCTCTTAAGTTTCTCAGACTCAGACCAGTCGTCGAGGTCCCGGAGTGAGGGACCAGCGTGAACTATGGATTCGGATCTTCCTTTCCGGGCGAACAGAGAGAACTGGTCATCGTGAGCTTCCGCCTGGACCTGTTGGGCGTACCGGAGGGCAGATTCTACGGCGGCGTACTGTTGGGCCCTGTTCCCCTCAAGAGAGTCCATAGCTCCCGCGGAAATGAGGCTTTCGATCACTTTCTTGTTCACCAGTCTCAAGTCCAGATATTTGCAGAAATCAAAAAGATCCTTAAAGGGTCCATGTTCCTCCCGGGCGGAGATAACGTTTAAGAGGGCCTTGACGCCCACGTTTTTTATGGCATTCAGGCCGAACGATATAGTGTGCTCATCCAGGGCCTTGAAGTTGATATCCGATTCATTGACATCGGGAGGATTCACGGTGAGGTTCAATTTGTGACATTCATTGATGAGGGTCACCACACGGGCCGTGTTGGTCATTTCACTGGTGAGGTTGGCGGCCATGAATTCCGCGGGATAGTGGGTTTTCAAGTACGCGGTCTGGTAGGCGATATAGGCATAGGCCGTGCTGTGGCTCTTGTTGAATCCGTATTGGGCGAACTTTTCGATGAGCTGGAAAATCTCCCGGGCCACCCTCTGGGGAATGCCGTTCTTTGCAGCGCCTTGGACAAAAGCCGTCTCCTGGGCCTTCATGAGGCGCCTCTGCTTTTTGCCCATGGCCCGGCGCATGATGTCGGCCTGGGCCAGGGAAAACCCGGCGATGACGTGGGCAATCTGCATGACCTGTTCCTGGTAGACGATAATACCGTACGTTTCGTTCAGAATGGGCTCCAGGTCGGGATGGATGTAATCGATCTTCTTCCGACCCCTCTTTCTCCGGATAAAGTCGTCTATGTGCTCCATAGGACCGGGCCTGTACAGGGCGTTCATGGCGATGAGATCTTCGATACCGGTGGGCTTGAGTTTTTTCAGGTATTCCCTCATTCCGCTGGATTCAAACTGGAAAACGCCGATGGTGTTGCCCCGGGAGAACGTACGGTAAACCTCCGGGTCGTCCAGCGGTATGGTGTCCATATCGATCTCGACGCCCCTTTCCTTGAGAAGGTCTTCCGTCTGGTCGATCACGGTCAGATTCCTCAGGCCAAGAAAGTCCATCTTCAGAAGGCCCAGGTCTTCAAGCCCCTTCATATCGTATTGGGAGGTGATATCTCCTTGCGGAGACTTGTACAGGGGGATGTAATCTGTCAGTTCTCCGGGCGCAATGACTACCCCCGCCGCATGGGTGGAAGCGTGGCGATTCATCCCTTCCAGGACTTTCGAGAATTCCACCAGTTCCCGGATTGTTTTGTCTTTGTTAACAAGATTCTGCAGTTCTGGGCTGACCTTCAGGGCACCGTCCAGAGTAACACCGGGTCCCAGGGGAATCATCTTCGCGATCCTGTCCACCTGCCCATAGCTGAGACCCAGGACCCGTCCCACGTCCCGGACGACCTGGCGTGCCTTAAGCTTCCCAAATGTGATGATCTGAGTCACGGAGTTGTGCCCGTATCTTTCCTTGATGTAGTCGATAACCTCTCCCCGCTGCTCGTAGCAAAAGTCGATATCGATATCGGGCATGGAAATACGCTCCGGGTTCAGGAATCGCTCAAAGAGGAGCTGGTGCCGGATAGGATCGATGGTGGTAATCCCCAGGGTGTAGGCCACCAGACTGCCGGCTACGGAGCCCCGGCCGGGTCCCACAGGAATCCCCTTTTCCCTGGCGTGTCTCACGAAATCCATGACGATGAGAAAGTAACCGGCATATCCCATCTTGCGAATGACATTCAGTTCATAGGTGAGCCGCTTCTCGAGGTCAGGTGTGACAGAGTCGTACAGGGCTTTCAATCCCTCCCGGCAGCACGCTTCCAGGTACTCATCGGGTGTGGCTGGGGATACGTCGGATGGGATGGGAAAGGTTGGCAGGAGATTGGCACCCAACGGGATTTCGAGATGACACGATTCCGCTATCAAGCGGGTGTTTTCCAGGGCACCGGGGTAGTCGGTGAACAATTTCCGCATCTGGTCCTGGGACTTCAGGTAGAATTCAGGCGTGGCATAACGCTGACGTTTGGGATCATCCCGGTCCTTTCCCGTCCCCAGGCAGAACAGAATATCATGGGCTTCCCAGTGTTCCTCCCGGGCGTAGTGACAGTCGTTGGTGGCCACAAGGGGAAGGTCCAGCTCTTTGCCCAGTTTGGCTACCACTTGACGGGAGGTCTCTTCTTCAGGGATGTCGTGGTTCTGGAGTTCAAGGTAAAACCGTCCGGAAAAAATTTCTGCCAGTTCCAGAGCCGCCTGTTTGGCTCGCTGGTAATCGCCCCGGACTGCGTGTTCCTGGACTTGACCTTTCAAACAGCCAGACAGGCAGATGAGACCCTCGTTGAACTGTCGCAGCAATTCCTTGTCCATCCGGGGACGGTAGTAAAACCCTTCCAGGTAACCTGCCGTCACCAGCTTAACGAGGTTCTGGTATCCCTTGAAATCCTGGGCCAGGAGGACAAGATGATGATTCCCCCATCCCCCTTCCCGTCGGGGCGTTTTGTCGAAGCGGCTGCCGTGGGCGACATAGGCTTCACACCCGATGATGGGGTTTATTCCTGCCTCTTTACCGTGCTTGTAGAACTTGATGGCGGAGAACAGGTTGCCGTGTTCGGTGATGGCCACCGCGTCCATCTGGAGATCGCCGATGGTGTCCAGCAAAGTGCTGACGCTCTGAGCGCCATCCAGAAGGCTGAAGTCGGAGTGATTATGGAGATGGACGAATTCGGAGGGCATTACCTTTAGGAGTGGACGATTAGCATAGAATCAGAATTAGAAGCAAAAAGATGAGCTGATTTCAAGGCGCGACGACGAAGGAATATATGGGAAATATACTTCAAGGAGGAGCAACGAACAAAGCAGCCATATGTTAGCTTCCCTTTGGCCGGGGCCATTTGGGTCATATTCTTTGTTACTCGTCGCTCACGTATCCTGGCCGGGGCGGGATACGCATCGCTCCTCGTGTCGCGACTATAACCCAAATTGCCTCCGCTGAATTGATTTCTGTGCTAATCCTCCACTCCTTCTTATCCAAGGTAGACAGCAAGTAGTCCCGCGAAGATACATCCTTTTAGGATCTGTGATGAAACTCTACAGGTCCCGACAGCCGAAGATTTCATCAGCAAAAATACGATGAATAAAAGAGGAATTTCAATTCCGAAAACCAGAACGGTAAGATATCCGTAGCCGTAGATGCCCACCCAATACGGAACAAGGGCACCCAGGCAAAGAATACATATGAAGACAACGGCGAGACGGACGGACGGGACGAGCCCGAAACGAACGGGAAACGTTCTGAGTCCGGCCAGACGGTCACCCTCGAGATCGGCCATGTCTTTTATCAGTTCCCGGATCAGAGTAAACCCGAACGCCAGCAGGGCGGGCACCAGCATGCCCAACGGTTTGCCCAGGGCCGCACCCGAAAAGATGAAGGTCAATCCCAGGATGACAGCAATGGTGATGTTTCCCACCAGGGGCCATCCCTTGAACCACATGCTGTAGGCAACCATGAGCGGTATGGCCCCAAACAGGGCGATTACAAAGGCGGACGGGGGCAGAAAAACGGAAACCGCTGCGCCGGTCAAGAAAAGGACCACGGAGGACCCTAACGCCGTCCCGGGGGAAACCGTTCCCCGGGGCAGGGGCCGCCGGGTCCTGTTTATCCGGTCGGTTTCCAGATCGCGAACGTCGTTGAAGGCATTGGCAGCCGCATTCAGGGTCACCACGGTGAGGACAGCCTTTAGGATGGAGCCTGTCTGGTTCAGGGCGTCCAGAACGGCGGCTGATACCAGGACGGTCAGAGTGGCGAGGAGCAGATTCAAAGGCCTGAACAGGACAAGAAGGGAAATGAGCGACCTCATCCGCTCACCTCAACCACCACGACGCGGTCGTCTCCATTGTAGTCCTGGTAGACCTGGACGTTTTCGAATCCCTGCTTACCGAAAACTTCTTTAACCCGGGCGGGGTGGGAACCCAGTCCCACCTCCACAACGGCGAATCCCCCCGCTCGGATCCATTTTCTTCCCTGAAGAGCGAAACGGCGGTAGAAATCCAGACCGTTGCCGCCGTCCGTGAGGGCCTGAACGGGTTCGAATCGTTTCACCTCATCCATGAGCCGGTCCATTTCATTCTCTGGAATATAAGGGGGGTTGCTGACCAGAAGATCGAACGTGGTGTGGATATCATCCGTTTGAACATCCACCTGTTGGAACGTGATTCTGGATTCAACTCCATTCAGCTGGGCGTTTTCCCTGGCCAGTTTAAGGGCGGATGGATCCCGGTCAATGGCCACGATGCGGGCGTCTTTAACGTGGCGAGCCAGGGTCACGGCGACGCAACCGCTTCCGGTGCCGATGTCCACGATATCTCTTGCCTGCGTAGCCCTGGCTTTTTCCAGGGCGATTTCCACAAGACGTTCCGTTTCCGGGCGGGGGATGAGAACGCCGGGGTTGACTCTGAATGGGAGGCCGAAGAACTCCGTGGTCCCCGTGATGTACGCCAGGGGCTCCCCTCCAAGGCGCCGCTTAATCCAGGTTCTCAGGGTCCTGAGGCGGTCCCGTTCAACCGGATGATCGAATTTCAGGTACAGGTCCACCCGGGAAAGGGAGAGAAGATCTGTGAGCATCCACTCAATCTCTCTGCGGGGATGGTCAAAACTGCGAGAGGAGAAATAGTCCTCCCCCCAACGGATGAGTTCAATGATTCGCCAGTGTTTTTTGGGAAGGTCGGGACCGGGGACCAACGGAATCAGGCCACCGGGTCGGATTCCAGCCTATCTAGCTCGTGAGCCAGGCGGAGCTGGTCGGTGAATTCGGAGAGGGCACCGTCCAGGATGTCGTCCAGCTTGTAAAGAGTCAGGTCGATTCGGTGATCCGTTACCCGGTTTTGGGGGAAATTGTAGGTTCGTATTTTGGCGCTGCGGTCGCCGGTGGAAACCATCGATTTTCGGGCTCTGGCCCTCTGTGCATGTCGCTTTTCCTCTTCCTGGGCCATCAGTCTCGACCGGAGGACTTTCATGGCCGCAATCCGGTTCTTGTGCTGGGATTTTTCATCCTGGCAGGTGACCACAAGTCCCGTGGGCAGGTGTGTGATTCGTACTGCCGATTCGGTCTTGTTGACGTGCTGTCCGCCGTGGCCGCTGGCCCGGAAGGTGTCGATGCGAAGATCGGCAGGGTCGATGTCCAGGTCAATTTCATTCACTTCAGGCAACACCGCCACCGTTGCAGCGGATGTGTGAATTCTTCCCGTGGTCTCCGTGGTGGGCACCCGCTGGACCCGGTGAACGCCGGCTTCAAATTTCATGGAGCCGAAGACATTGTCTCCCTGGAGAGAGAATATGATTTCCTTCAGTCCGCCTGACCCCAACTCGTGGCTGGAGAGAACCTGAAGGGCCCAGGCGTTTCGTTCGGCGTATTGACTGTACATGCGGAACAGGTCAGCTGCAAACAGAGCGGCCTCTTCTCCTCCCGTTCCCGCCCGTATCTCCACAATGGCATTCTTGTCATCGCGGGGATCCCGGGGTAACAGCAGAACTCTGAGTTCCTCCTCGAGTTGAGCCTTCTGGTCCAAAAGCCCGTCCAGTTCCTCCCTGACAATGGCCTTGAGTTCAGCGTCGTCCCCGTCCAGGATGGACCGGTCCTCTTCGATCTGTTCCAGGAGGCGAATGTAGGTCCTTCCCCGGGTGGCCGCAGCTTCGAGTTCGTGACGCTTCTTGGCAATCTCCTGGAGCTTCCTGGGGTCGGACGCGATGTCCGGGTCGGCCAGCTTGCGCGTCAGTTCGTCGTAATGACTGACGATTTCTCTTGTCTTCTCAAGCATTTTCTGATGGTTTCTTACCCCGTCTGTATTTCCTCTCGAATTTCTCGATTCTGCCCGCGCTGTCTACCAGCTTCTGTTTTCCCGTGAAAAACGGGTGGCAGGCCGAACAGATCTCCACCCGCATGTCCCCTACTGTGCTTCGCACCTGGAAGGTGTTTCCGCAAGAACAGGTTACCGTACCTAGTTTGTAGTCTGGATGAATATCCTTCTTCATGGTAAGGTCCTTTATGTTAACTCAGCCAGGGCCACTTTAATCCTTTCCAGCCCTTTCAGGAATGTTTCAGTTTTTGTTGCGTAGGAAAGCCGAATATGTCCTTCCGCGCCGAAACCGGCTCCGGCCACCGTGACCGTCCGGGCACGATCCAAAATATAATCACTGAGCGCAAATGACGTGTCGATTTTCTTCCCCCCCGCCTTCCTGCCCAGGTAATGGCCCACGTCTGGGAACACGTAGAATGCGCCCCCCGGGCGAGGGCAGGAGATATGGGGAATCTCATTAATGGCTTTGACCATCTCGTTTCGCCGTTCGCGGAAAAGGTCGACCGCCCGCTGGACCGCCCCCTGGTCACCGAGCAGAGCTTCAATGGCCGCCATCTGCCCCATGGCGTTGGGGCAAGAGGTCATCTGGCCCTGGATCTTGGCCATCCCCTTTATGATGTCGGGATGGCCAGCGGCATACCCGATCCGCCAGCCGGTCATGGCATAGGTTTTGGATAGACTCTGTATGGTGAGAACAGTGGCTCCGCCAGGATTAAGCTTTTCCGTGCTGATGAATTGAGTGTCGTACACCAGTTTTTCATAACATTCGTCTGAAATGACCACCCAGTCCCGGTCTACGGCATATTCCAGGATCCGGGTAATCGTTTCGGCATCCCACACCGCTCCCGTGGGATTGGAAGGGGAATTGATAATCATGCCCCGGATCCGGGGATTGATTTTCGCCTCCAGATCGTCAAAATCAGGGACAAAATTCTTTTGTGGAATTGTCCCGACCATGACCGGTTCAGCGTCGGCCAGACGGACGAATTCCGGAAACGATACCCAGTAGGGAGTGAAAATGATGACTTGGTCCCCGGAATCAAAGAGTACCTGACAGGCAGTGCTCAGAGAGTGTTTTGCGCCGTTGGAGACGATGATCTGTTCGGGGGAATACTCCATACCGTTGTCCCGCTTGAGCTTGGTCGCGATCGCTTCCCTCACTTCCCTGAGTCCCGCTACAGGCGTGTATTTGGTGTACCCCTGGTCCATGGCCCGTTTGGCTGCCTCCCGGATGTTTTCCGGGGTGTTGAAATCCGGTTCTCCCACTCCCAGGTCGATAACGTCGATTCCTGCGCGGCGCAGTTCCGCCGCCTGGGAGGTCATTTCCAGGGTAAAGGAGGGTTGGATACGGGCTACCCGTTTAGAAAGCACAGGGGGGTGATCCCGCCCGGGCGGGATCTAGTGGGTTCGTTTGTGGTATTCCAGGGAGTTGTAGTTGGGCTCTTTGTTCGGTCTGCGAACCCGTCGACTCCGGGGGATATCGTCCGGGGCCAATGCCTCTTTCTCCCAGTCCTCAGGCATATCTTCAACGGAGTTCTTTCTGGAAGAAGACCGCTTCAACTTCGACTCATCGAAGGAAAAATCTGCGGGATTGAATTGACTAAAGAGAGCCCCGTAGCCCTTTGTGATGCCGTTTCCGACTCCCAGGAAATTCGGAAGGACAAAATTGGTGCGGAATTCTCCTTGAAAGGCTCCCATCTGACCGTCATCCACCATTTTGGGATTAAGCGTATCCAGGTTGAGCCTTGAATAGATTTTTGTGTTCAGGTCCAGTCCCATTTCTTTCGCCAGAAAAACAATGTTCTGGCTCAACAGCCGGCCCAAGAACTTTACCCTCTCATCCCCGTACATGTATCGGTACTTGCCCAGGTTGGTGTCGTTCAAGGCGATCCATGGGGTGAGAAAAGTATACCGGATCAATCGACTTGCGGGCGAGAACCGGTTGTCCACCACTTCCACGTCCACACCATCCACCTCGAAAGTAATATTTCCGAAATTCATGATCTTAATCTTCTGGGCGACAGACTGGATGGGCTCCACCCCCTCCTTGATGCCCACAAAATAGATCTGTTCGTTTAAGATCTTTACCTGAACCCTGGGGTACAGAAACCGTTCGCGGTAACTGCCGTCGATCAGGGGGACGATGGGTTCGTCCTGGAAGTCCCGCATGATGACCCCCTTTACCTGGTAGGGTGTCTTTCGAACAGGCTTGTCGGTTCCGATGCGGGCAACGATGGACTTAATGGGGTGGGAATTCTTGGACATGAAAGGGCAGCCGGCCTAGGAAATCGCTACCATTACTGGCTCATGGTGTCCAGGAACTCTTGGTTAGCACTGGTCCGCTTCATGCGGTCCAGGAGAAACTCCATAGCCTCAATGGGAGTCATCTCGTTAAGAATCTTTCTAAGAATCCAGACTCTTGCAAGTTCTTTTTTGGACAGTAGAAGTTCCTCCTTCCGGGTTCCGGATCGGATGAGATCGAAGGAAGGAAATATCCGCCTGTCGCTCAGGCGCCGGTCGAGGACCAGTTCCATATTGCCCGTCCCTTTGAACTCTTCGAAAATGACGTCGTCCATACGGCTTCCGGTGTCGATAAGAGCGGTGGCAATGATGGTGAGACTCCCTCCTTCTTCCGTGTTTCTCGCCGATCCGAAGAACCGCCGGGGGCGGTGGAGGGCATTGGCGTCAATACCGCCAGAAAGGATCTTTCCGCTGTGGGGGACCACCGCATTGTGAGCTCTGGCCAACCGGGTGATACTGTCCAGCAAAATCACGACATCGGAGCCGTATTCCACCATTCTCTTGGCTTTCTCCAAAGCCATGTGGGCCACCTGGACATGGCGCTCGGGCTGTTCGTCAAAGGTCGAACTGATCACCTCTGCCCCAACGTTTCGCTGCATGTCTGTGACCTCTTCGGGGCGCTCGGCAATGAGGAGGACGATGAGTTTGATTTCGGGATGATTGGTCGTGGTGGCGTTGGCGATTTTCTGGATTAGAATGGTCTTGCCCGTTTTTGGCTGAGCCACGATAAGGCCCCTCTGACCCTTGCCGATGGGTGCCATAAGATCGAGAATCCTCATGGAAAAGCCTTTGGGAGATGTTTCCAGGCCGATCTTTTCCGTGGGGTAAAGGGGTGTCAGATTATCGAACAGGGTGGTCTGCTTGACTTTAGCCGGAGCCACATTATTGACCGACTCCACCTTCAACAGGGCATAGAAGCGCTCGTTGTCCTTGGGGGGCCGGATCTGTCCGGAAATGAGATGTCCTGTTCTGAGTCCAAACCGCTTGATCTGGGACGGGGAGATGTAAATGTCGTCGGGTCCCGGAAGATAATTGTAGTTCCGGGACCTCAGGAAACCGTATCCCTCGGGCATCACTTCCAGTACACCCGTGGAGAACATGCGTCCCTCCTTCTCGGCGCTCGTTTCCAGGATCTTCACGATAAGATCCTGTTTTTTTAGTCCCGAGTACCCGGGCACCTGAAGCTCCTGAGCGAGCTGGGTAAGCTCCTTGATCTTCAAACCTTGCAGTTCATTAATATCCATAGCGATGTACGAGTTTAAGGTGAAAAGTTCTGGATCTGGTGGAAAAACTCTAAACAGACAGCGATTTCGGCGGTCGCAATTAATTTAGACTAATTCATTTCTTTGTCCAAGGAAAAACCAAATTCATCATAGACGCCCCCGGCAATGTAGTGCGAACCAAAGATCAGCCAGATATCCCGAGAAAGTCTGTCGTCGAACCGACACTGGAGGGCATCCGCCAGGCCGGGTGCGGGCTCGGCTGTGACCCCCCACCGGGTGAGCTCATCTGCCAGGACCCGCGGCGGGAAGAAATCCGGCTCATCCGGAACGGTGGTGATGACGTGAATGTCATGTTCCTGAAGCAATCTGGCCATGGGTTCTACGGTCTTTGTCCGCTTAAGGGCACAAACAGCGCCCACGCTTTTTCCCGGAAAAAGTTCCCCCAAGGTGGTAATCACGGCCTGTAACCCATGAGGATTATGAGCCACATCGTAGTACACGGGGGGATTGATGGAAAGCTTCTGAAGTCTGCCTGGCCACCTCACCTTCTTAAGTCCCCTTCGGAAATGCCCATACCCGGATCCGGGGTCGAAAACCCGGCAGGTGGCAACAGCCGTCTGGGCATTGATCACCTGGTGTCGGCCTGGGAGGGGAAGGTCCACATCTGTGTTCCCGAGACGGAACCGGGTGAAATCGGTGTGCAGACTGATCCTGGTTGCCGGACAGAGATCCTTCGATCTGAAAGACCGGGTCCGGGTCTTTTTCACCATCTGGGTGATGACCTCCTCGACCGCAGTGTGCTGGGGAGCGACCACCACCGGCACCCCCTGTTTGAGAATACCGCATTTTTCCCGGGCGATGGAGGGAAGGTCGTGTCCCAGGAATTCCATGTGATCGTAGTCGATGGGAGTCAACACGGACACTACCGGGCGCACCACATTGCTCGAATCCAATCGCCCCCCGAGGCCTACTTCCACCACGGCAACATCTACCTTTTCCTCCGAAAAATGGGTAAACGAAAGGGCCGTAGTGGTTTCGAAAAAGGTAGATCCCAACAGATCAATATCCCTGCGGTGGGATTCAAGAAAGGACTGGATGGAATGATCTGGGATGGTTACGCCGTCGACCCGGATACGTTCATTGAAAGTCATCAGGTGAGGCGAGGTATACAGGCCCACCTTCCTGCCCGTCTCCCGGAGAATGGAACAGATCATGGCGGCGGTGGAACCCTTTCCGTTGGTGCCGGCAATATGTATGACCGGAAGATGTTTGTGGGGGTCCCCGCATCGGCGAAGGAGAGCCCGGGTCCGG
>JBHIAI010000119.1:0-5439 GCA_046861655.1 Fidelibacterota bacterium
TGAGTGAAAGTTTCCCGACAAGGCGTTCTCGGATAAGTCACCAGACGGCAATACCAGGTTACAGTAAAATCTTGAGGTGATTGGGTGAGAAGCTGGAAGAAACTGACTTACGTCGCAGCGTTGTCAGCATTCGTGGGAGTAACGGTCATGCCCCAGAAGGGTCCTCCCGTCGTCACCCGGGTCACCGGCTCCAGTTGGATAAAGCGAATTGGGATCGACCGTCCCAGCCAGACGGCCATGGGACAAACAGGAGGAACGGGTCCTTCTCTCCATTCAACGAAGGAAGAACTAAGAATAATCAATCGCATATTCTCCCTGTATCGAACTGATCGATTGGCGGTTTCACAACCCATGGACGAGGCATTTAGGCTCACAGGGTCTGATCTCTACCGCTTGAATTGCCAGTCCTGTCACGGTCCGGATGGAACGGGCGCGCCGCCGGAGATCAAATCTCTTATTGATCCAGTTCGAGGTACGTCACCCATACTTATCCAGAAAAAGATGGAGGAGAGGGGACGTCCCGTTGACGAAGATTTTGCTCTAGAGCTCGCGGCAGATGCCGATTCCGCTCTTCGGCATCGCCTGGAGCTAGGCGGAGAGAAAATGCCACCTTTTCCCCATCTAAGGGGCGATGAAGTGGAATCTCTGTTGGAATATCTGAAGGAGCTGGCTGGTGTGCCGGCCGAAGAATGGAATGAGATCCTGGTTCCACAGTCCGTTGCCCGGGTCGGTGAACATGTGGTGAAGGGCACTTGCCAGATTTGTCACGATGCTACGGGTCCGGGTGGGGGTCACATGGCCATGATGCGTGGGATTATCCCATCTCTTGAGAGTTTCCCCCGCCAGTTATCTGTTCAACAAGTCGTCCGTCAGGTAAAGATGGGGTCATCCCGAATGATGCAGATGATGAGGATGCGTATGATGAGAGCTGAGATTATGCCAGCGTTTCCATATGTGACAGAGGAAGAGATTGCTGCTGCCTATTTGTATTTGGTGGCCTACCAGCCACAGTCACAAGAGTGAATCTGGGAACAGATATCGCACAAAATGAGTTTAACAAGTAGATGCAAAACAAAATGAACAGAACAGTCGTTATCCTTTCGGCATTCATCTTTGTCGCCCTCACCGCGTGGCCCTCTTCTGCCGAGAATGATTGTGGGTTAGCATGTCGCTTGGCTTTAAATCCCGCGTGTGAGATAGAAAAGGTAGATTCTGAATGCACGACTCTCACTCACGGCCCAAACAGCACCCCAGTGCTTCCGCCCGTTGCACTTCAACCGACCGTAGCCAAATTCTCATACTTCCCGGTTATTCCTGCCCTTCCTGTGTCCCCAAGGAATTCTGAGAATGTTCCTTTTTCCGCTCTGGACCGTTCATCGAATTCTCTATCGTCTTACCATAAAACTCCTCTCTACTTCCTTCATCACTCCCTCTTGATCTAGACCTCCTCAACCCTTGAGACCCCAAGACTTTTTGGGGAGCCCAAGGGGTCCACCATCAGACCTGGACCCAGCCTGTCCAGGGATGAACATGTAAGCAACCGTTATTGTTTGGGAAGGATGTCAGGTTGAAATGAAACATAGAAAGAAAAGGAGACAGATCACCATAGATCCTGTTTGCGGGAAGAGGATCAATAGAAATAAGGCCCATATCACCATTTCTCACAGAGGGTATGATTACCCTCTTTGCTGTCCGAAATGTCAATCGGAATTTGAGAGGTATCCTGAGAAATACGTAGTTCAATGAAAGGAGGAACCGTCATGAAAAGGGACCCGGTATGCGGAATGCAGATTAAGAAGAAGAAGGCCGCCGGGACGAGCGAGTATGGGGGGAAAATCTATTACTTCTGCTCTTCCCATTGCCAGAGCACCTTCGCCAGGGAACCGGCAAAATATGCCCAAAAAGGGGATGAAGGTCCGGAAACACATCACTGTCACTGATCCGGTCAGGGTCAGGAACTAGAAAGGACAGCACGCGATGATCCTCAGCAAAGAAGAGCTTGTCCGGCTGTACCGAAAAAGAGCGAAAAGCTACGATATAACCGCCAATCTTTACTACTTGGCCGGTTTCCGGGAACAGGCGTACCGAAGAAAGGCGGTGGACGCCCTTCGGTTGCACAGAGGGAGGACGGTGGTCGAAATCGGTTGTGGGACCGGACTGAACTTCTCGCTGCTACAACAGAAGATAGGCTCCCATGGAAGGATCATTGGCATCGATCTCACGGACAAGATGCTGGATGAGGCGCGAAAGAGAGTTCAACGGGAAGGGTGGTCCAATGTTGAGCTTGTTCAGACCGACGCGCTCCACTACCGTTTTCCGGAGGGGGTAGACGGTATCCTTTCCAGTTTTGCCATTACCTTGATTCCCGAATACGAAGATGTCATAAGGAAAGGCGCGAAAGCACTCTCGCCGGGCGGCCGGTTTGTAATCCTGGACCTCAAGAAACCCGACGGGTGGCCCATGTGGATAACACGCTTGGGCGCCTGGACCGCAAGTCCGTTTGGGGTGAGCATAGAGATGGCAGACAGGCATCCATGGGAGGCGATGGATCGATGCCTGGTGAACACGTCCCTCACCGGCCTCTACGGGGGTTTCGCGTACATCTCGGTCGGCGAAGCCCCTTCTCGGTACGACTGACAGGTTTTTCACGAACCGCGGGACTACGAAGATCCTGGGGAGGATTCAGAATGGACAACGAGATTAGGAAAGCTAGAAAGAAATCGATCATCTGGGGAGCCGTTGGTGGAGTGCTGCTCGTGGGCATCTTTTTCACCATCGTTTCGCTCGCAAACTCGTTCGGTCACGCCATCGATGAGTTCACCCAGCTATGGTACTGGATCTCGCCTTTGACTGTTGGATTTGGCATCCAGGTGGGGCTTTATGCCCACGTGCGACAGACGATTGAGCTCAAGAAGCAAGCAGCAGGGGCAACGCCGGCTGTGGTCACTGCCGGCGGCGTTTCTACTGTGTCGATGGTGGCATGTTGTGCCCACCACCTGACTGACTTCTTGCCCCTGCTAGGCCTATCTGCGGCCGCCGCCTTCCTGTCCGCCTATCAAGTAATGTTCATCATTCTTGGCATCATTGCCAACCTTCTGGGCATTACGTTCATGCTCAGCATCATCTCCAAGCATCGCCTCTACTTCGATGCCAACAGGTGGCTGGCCAGGCTCGCCGGATACAACTTTGATCGCGTATTCAAGATAGAGATCCCTGTACTGGTCGCCGCTTTCTTCCTCGGCGCACTGTTCTTAATGCCGTCGCGCCTTGTTTCGGATAATGAGGAGGTCCGGGAACGGATAATCCTGGAGGAACAACAGGTGGCAGGCAGGGGAGTCCGGGTAGATGTTGCTGGAGAATATGACCGGGTTCTGGGCACCGTTTCGTTGAACATCACGTTCACGACGCATTCCGGCAGTCTCGATTTCCGGGTGGACAAGATAGCTTCCTTGATATTAGACGGTCAGGAAGTGGCACATCAGGCGGTGTGGGAGGGAACACCTCCCGGGGGTCATCATGTTTCGGGTCTATTGCTCTACGATCACATCCCGGTAGACTTGAGAACCATCGCGCTTCGACTTTCCGAAGAGGGACGACTGGGCGTTCGTGATTTTACATGGAGACTGTAGGAAAAGGAGTGTAGGGATGCACCAGTCCTATGACTACGGTCTCTGGACGATGGTCCTTTTCAACGTGATCCTGTTCGGAGCGTTCGTGCTGGGGTTTCTTCGGCCGAGGAAGCGATACGAATGGCGAAGCATGGGAGTTTTTGCCGCCTTCGTTGTCGCACTGTTTACCGAGATGTACGGGTTCCCGTTAACCATCTATGTTCTTCTCTCCTTCTTCGGAAGCGGGGTTGGAGTCTCCGATCCTTTTCAGCACGTGAACGGTCACCTGCTGGGTACACTCCTCGGGGCGCCCGAATGGGTGAAACTTCTCATCTGTCAAACCGGTGGGTTCATCATGTTGGTGGGATTGATCGTCATGGGAAAAGCTTGGAAACAGATCCACGGTGCCACGGGCCAGCTTGTAACAACTGGCACCTACGCCTACGTCCGTCATCCTCAGTACGGCGGTCTGTTTCTTGTCACCGCTGGCATGCTGATTCAGTGGCCTACCATCATAACTGTGGCGATGTGGCCCATCTTGGGCTATGCCTACTACCGTCTTGCCATGCGTGAGGAGAGGGGATTGGAAAAGGAATATGGAAGGGAGTATGAGGTCTACAGGCGGGCGGTCCCGGCCTTCATTCCCAAGGGGCGGTCCACGGGGACATGGGATGAATCAACGGAGCGCAAATGAAATGGGGGAAGAAATGAAAACGGGTAGACCCGGCGAGTTTGAAAGCGGTGATTCCCGCCGTTCGTTTCTCAAAGTTCTTCTTGGGGGAGGGGTCCTCGGCTTTTTCACTTCGGTGGTCTACCCGGTGGTTCGTTACCTGAAGCCTCCGCCTGAGGCGGAAGCGGCCCCCACCAGCGTGGCTGCGGGAAGCGTCGGGGATCTGACGCCGAACAGCGGAAAAATCATCAAGTTCGGGACGCAGCCCGTCATCTTGGTCAAGACGCCTTCGGGCGACCTGCGGGCGTTTTCCGCCGTATGCACTCACCTGGCCTGCACGGTCCAGTACCGGGAGGATTTTCAGCATATCTGGTGTGCCTGTCACAACGGACACTACAACCTTGAGGGGGTAAACATCGCGGGTCCACCCCCGCGACCCCTGGAACGGTTCGACGTAAACAACCTGGGTGATGAACTCTTCGTATCCAGACGAACCTGATATCCTGTCCGATATAAATGATTTTCCGACCCTGTTATCTGAAAAGTTCTTGCTCTTCGAGGATGAAATGCGTAACGTTAGACAGGGCAATGTTGAAACTCACCGTACTGGCTTCCTATGTCACCTTCATCCTGGGGACAGGCCCCTTGGCTGGCTCGCTGTATGGCGGATGCTGGCCCGCATGCTCCGGGACCATGGGAAACAAAGTCACCGTTGACCAGGGATCGTGTGACGACCCTGGCGACACCTGTTGCTCCGAACCAACCCGTTTGGCACCTCTTCCGGCCAAGACTTCTGCGGGTCCTCTTGCGTTTCATGCCTCCCTGAACTGGGGAACTGTCCTTGACACGACCCCCAAAGGCGATCAGGGCCATGATTCCTCCTGGGCCGCATACCCTCTGGAGGTCTGGCCGCCCCCCGTTTCCCATCTGATCCCCCTCCGCATTTAGACTCCCCCATGCCACCCCCGGGGAGGGGTGGAGATCCCGGTGCCGGGTGAAAGTGGATCACCGTATTCACCCGGGAGTCAACAATTTCGGCAGAACTATTGGACAAACATGATTGACATTGCGAATTCGATTCTGATCTTCTCCTTCATCCTGGCAGGATACGGGGCCTGGGCTTCCTTCATGGGTGGTCGGTGGGGCAGAGATGAGATGATC
>JBHIAI010000120.1:0-5414 GCA_046861655.1 Fidelibacterota bacterium
CGCCCTGTTCGTTCTCTGCACGGTCCTCATGGGCATCCTGGTGTTTTCTTTCGTGACGCACGATTTTTCCCTGAAATACGTGGCTTCCTATTCTAACCGGACGCTGCCTCTTGCGTACACCGTTTCGGCCCTGTGGGCCGGCCAGGCTGGATCCCTGTTATTGTGGGCCTGGCTCCTGTGCCTGTTTTCTGTCATCGTGGTCCGGCAGAACCAGCGGCAGAACCGGACCCTGATCCCGTACGTTCTGGGCACCCTCCTGGCCACGATCCTATTCTTCATCGGACTTATGGTGTATGCCACCAGTCCGTTCGAGCAACTCCCTCAGGCCCTTCCAGACGGAAAGGGCCTGAATCCCATGTTACAGAACTCCGGAATGATCATGCACCCTCCCACCCTGTATCTAGGATATGTGGGGTTCACCGTCCCGTTTGCTTTTGCCATTGCGTCCCTTATTACCAGGAAGCTGGACGCCCAGTGGATTCGCACCACCCGTCGATGGACGCTGTTCTCCTGGCTGTTCCTCACCCTGGGAAACCTTTTCGGCGCCAAATGGGCCTACGTGGAACTGGGCTGGGGCGGATATTGGGCCTGGGATCCGGTGGAAAACGCTTCCCTGATGCCGTGGCTGACCGGAACCGCTTTTCTTCATTCTGTCATGATCCAGGAAAAACGGGGAATGCTCAAAGTATGGAACATGGTGCTGATCATTCTCACGTTTGGTCTCACCATCTTTGGGACGTTTATTACCCGCAGCGGCATCATCAGCTCGGTTCATTCCTTTGGTGAATCGAGTCTCGGTCCCCTGTTCTTGATCTTTCTTGGGTTGGTGCTCGTCAGCTCCCTCTCCCTTCTGTGGTCGCGGCGGAACGACCTGAAAAGTGATAACCGCCTGGACGCGTTCCTGTCCCGGGAATCGAGTTTTCTGTTCAACAATCTCGTTCTGGTAGGCATGACCTTCGCCGTGTTCTGGGGGACGATCTTTCCCATCCTTTCTGAGGCGGTACGAGGGGTGAAGATTACGGTGGGCCCCCCGTTCTTCAATCAGGTCAACCTCCCCATCGCCCTGGCTCTCCTGGCTCTCACCGGGATCTGCCCCCTCATTGCCTGGCGAAAATCCTCCGCTCACAACTTCCGCCGGAATTTCGTGATTCCGGTGACGACGGGATTGATGACTGCCTTCGTTCTTGCCGTGATCCGCGTTCCTTCACTGTTTTCAATCATTTCCTTTTCCCTGTCCGCTTTCGTCATCACCACCATCCTCCTGGAGTTTTCTCGTGGCGCCAGGGCCAGGGCTCGAGTACGAAACACGGGACTCCTGCGGGGAATGTGGGATGTCACCATGCGAAACAAGCGCCGGTATGGGGGCTATGTGGTCCATCTCGGCATGGTCATGCTCATTGTGGGGATCACAGGATCGAGCGTGTTTCAAAAAGAGAAGATAGCGGTTCTCAACGAGGGAGAACAGCTGGAGATCGCCGGTTATACCCTTGTGTATGAAACCCTTGAGGATCACTCCACGGACCATGCTCAGGTGGCGGCGGCCAGAGTGAGGGTCACGGAGGATGACAGGTTCCTGGGGACCCTGTACCCGGCAAAACAGCTTCATGCCAACTTTGAACCTGTGTCCGAGGTGGACATCCGGCAAACGTTGAAGGAGGACCTCTATGTTATTCTCGCCGGCTGGGATGAGCAGAGGAGGGGCACCTTCAAGGTTCTCGTCATCCCGTTGGTGGGATGGATCTGGCTGGGAGGAACGGTCATGGTTGTGGGTACCCTTATCGCCATGGGACCCGACCGATTGAAGGTGAAAAGAAGGGTGGTTGCCAGGGGTGAGCGTCGTCCCAGTAGACGGAAGGAGGTTTCTGTTGCTTAGGCAGGTGCGGAGGGCGGTTTTGGCCCTGGCGGCGATACTCCAGTTGGGGATGCCCTTGGGGGCCCAGCCTGACGTGATCCTGGGCCAGATCAAGAAGAGCCTGATCTGCCTGTGCGACTGCAACATGACCGTTGACGCGTGTCAGGGAGCTATGGATTGTCAGTCAGCGGAGAATCTGTCGGCGGAAGCGTCCGCCCTGATCGGTCTGGGAATGGGGAAAAACGACGTTCTTAGCCGCCTGGTGGACCGCTATGGTGAGCAAATACTTTCTGCGCCCACAAAGAGAGGTTTCAATCTCACTGCGTGGATTTTGCCCTTCGTTGCCCTTTTCCTGGCCACCATCGGCATCGTCGCCGCTTTAGGAAAGTGGGTGAAGTCCCGGCATGGGATCTCCGATCGGTCTCTCAAGCCTGTGGACCCTGAATACGAGGAAAAGCTTGACGAGGTACTTCGCGATCTGGGCTGAGAGCAAAACAGGGGAGATGTGACGATGAATGTGTGGGTCCTGTTCATGATCTTTTCGGGTACCCTTCTTTACGTGGGATATCCGTTCTTCAAGCGGGTAAAGGAGAATGCCTTACCCCTCTCTGAGAAGGAGACTCTTTTTCACTTGTACACGGGCCGGGATACGCTGATCCGAGCCCTTAAGGATCTTGAATTCGACTTTCAGATGGGGAGGATCTCCGAAGACGATTTCAGGGAAGGGAATTCCTGGTACCGCCGGGAAGCGGCGGATGTCCTGAGAGAAATTGATTCCCTGGAGGGGGATGGCAGGGCTCAGTGCCCCAGCTGTGGTGCCGGTGTGTCAAAACGGGACCGGTTCTGCGCTCGGTGTGGTTCCCGGCTGGGACCAAGAAAATTGCCCGGGCCTGAAGATCCGGACGGACTGAAAGGAGAATCGTCGTGAGACTGGGAAAGTCGGGCGCGGCCGTCCTTTTCGTTCTGTCTGTCTTCCCCCGGACCGGGGACGGGGATCAGACAGGAACGGTTTCGGGCCGGGTCCGCAACGGAACGATGGATAGCGCAGCTGTCCAGAACGAAGGGGTGATCCTGTACCAGGCTGTGAACGGGAAGAAGCAGGAAGATTTCCTGCAGAACACCTGGACCGACGACAGCGGGTACTTTCATTTTGAAGGGCTGCCTATGGGTGAAGGAGTTGCCTACTATCCGGTGGCTGTCCACGGTGGTGTGGAATACGCGGGAACCTGGGTAGAATTCCCATCCACCGCTGCCGGGACCCAGAAGAGGAGCGATATTCTGGTGTATGAGGCGACTTCCTCTGACTCGGCCGTCTCTGTTCCCGTCCATCACATCATTGTTGAACCTGAGCCTGGGGCCCTGGGTGTACGGGAAGTCTTTTTCTTTGTCAATGAGGGGAGTCGCACCTATGTGGGGGGCCGGGAGTATTCACCCGGTAAGAATATCGTTCTGGAAATGGAATTGCCTGTTCAGGCAAAAGAGCTTGTCCTCGACGGGGACATAATGACCTGTTGCATCATAACCGACCGGAACCGGGTGATTGACACCATGGAGCTCAAGCCCGGATCCCGGCAGGTGATCGCGAACTATCGCGTTCCCCACACGGGACCGACGGTAAGGTTTAGCAAGGCCGTGAGCTATTCAACCGGAGGCCTCGATCTCTTCATCGTCGGTTCTGAAATCACCAACATCGATATTCGTGAACCAGGGGAGAGTCCCGCCCGGGCAGTGTCCGGTGATGTTGAGACATCCCGGCCCTTCAGGATTCGCGGCCGGGAATACAAAAGGTACAGTTTGGGCCAGATTGCCAGGGGCAGTGAAGTGACAGTCACGTTCGCCGGGCTTGCACCGTTCTCACGGGCCTACCGGTGGGTGGCTCCGGCGGTTCTCGTTTTGATCATGATCGCCCTCACTGGCTACCACCGGATCCGGCTCAGGAGAGAAGATTCTGACCCGCCGGACAGGAAGAGGGAATCTTGAACAGGAAAAAGGTGGTCATCGCCCTGTCGCTCTTGACCGGCCTCATCGGGATCGGTGGGGGGATCGTGGTCTACCTATCTACGCGTCCCTCCGGGTCGGGTCACGATTCCGCGGCGCCGACGCCCGGCACTCCGGGAGTCACCGTGAGTGAATTGTCTTCCCGGTTCGATTGCCCCTGTGGTCACTGCTCCCTTTCCCTGGACAACTGCGCATGCAGTACAGCCGACCAGGTGAGAGGTCACCTGGGTTCCCTGACAAGGAGAAATCTTTCTGAACAGGGAATCACCGATGCCATGGTTCGTCGATACGGGAAGCGCATTCTTGGGAAAGGGTCGCTCGCAGAGGGGGCTTCCCCGGAGAAAGTTCCCCCTTATTACGAGAACGTAACGGGGTTAGACCTACCGAAGACGCTGGATCCGGAGTCTGTGTATCCCAGGGCGAGACCGGCTTACGAAGCGGCGAGGGCGTATCCCGAATTGCTGATGCAGATGCCCTGTTATTGCGGCTGCGAGGTCGAGAGAGGGTTGAGAAAGGCCCACAAGAGCCTGCTCGACTGTTTCGTTGACCTGCATGCGGCAGGGTGCCGGACCTGTATGGAAGAAGCCTTGTTTGCGAGGAGAAATTTTGAGGAGGGCATGAGACCCGACGAAATCAGGCGTGAAATCATGAAAGTGTCGGGTGCCCCGACTGGATGAGCTCCTGCGAATTCACCTGGGGGAACAAACGTTGCCTTTGAGGTGTTGAACGGGATAAATTCTCTCACTGTATGGTGAAAGCGTCAGTCAGCATAGCTTTGATCGCGGCATTTCTTTTGCCCCTGACGTCCCCTCTTTTCTCAAGGGTGGATGACTGCCGCATCATGTGTACCCGCCTGGAAGCTTCATGTTGTGAATCGGAAGTGCCCCTGGACACGGTATGTCCCTCCCTGGCAAGGGGGAGGGACACAGCGCCCGTTTTCCTCCCTGTCGCCCCTTCCCCCTCCGTACCCAAATTCCATTTGTACCCTGTGATTTCGGCCGGCTCACCGGGGATTGATTCAGACGGTACGGAAGAACATCTGGGGAACCTGTGGCATCAATTCCTTTCACTGCCGCCCAAGGTTTCCTTCTACTTTCTCACCCACTCCCTCCTGCTGTAGACCTTTCCCGCCCTTTGTCCGGGGAGACTTTCGGCCAAAGGGTCGTGCCGACGCGGCTGTCGGGCCTGACCGGTCCACATCGCTCTCGCTAATCAAAAAGGAAAGGTCATGAGTTATCGATCGAAAGTTCTTGTTTCTGTCTTGCTGGCGGCATGCTTCGCCTCCGGGCAGGAGAACGTCGACCCGGTACGCCTGGTTCTTGAGAAGAATCGACAGGTTCAGGCGGCCAGGCAGGCCTACCGGGCCGCCCAGGAAGAGGTGAACGTTTTCGGAGTCCTGCCCGATCCCATGGCGGAGTCATCCCTGTTCCTCCAGCCTATCCAGACCCGGGATGGTCCCATGGAGAGCCAGATGATGATCGGACAGCGGTTTCCCCTGTGGGGAAAGTTAAAGCGGGAAAGGGAGGTGGCCCGCCTGAGGGCGGAGATTGCATCCTTGAACCTG
>JBHIAI010000121.1:0-5404 GCA_046861655.1 Fidelibacterota bacterium
GCCCAAGGCCGATCCCCAGGTAGGTCAGGTAGATCACGGTAACATAGACGGCTCCCACCCTGGCAATATCCGTCCTTGTCCGCTTGATCGTGAAGAGAAACGCGATGAAGAACAGGGATACGGCGAAGGCACAGGGGTTAATCCCGTCGAGAAGTCCGGTGCTCACGATCAGGGGTATGAACTGGGAGGCGCTCCAGAGCTGTTCCGGCGGCTTGAGATCATTCTTGTTGGCCGCGAACCAGTCCAGATAATCTGTGACGGGTGTTGTGATAGGATATTCTCTTACCGGCCCCCTGAAGGACCACACCCTGTAATCGGTGACCCTCTCTCCCATGGCATCCTGGAAGACCAACGTCCTGGTATCGTGGTGAGGGCTCTGGAGCAGGAGGCGGATGATTTCCTCGGGGACATGCCCCTCCAGGATTATTCTCTCGCCAACGAAAACGGTGAAGTGTCCTTGGAGATCCGGGGGAATACCCAGACGTTTGTTCCTGCCGACCAATTCCTGGCGGACGGACCGGTCGTTTACGTAGTCTTTCCTGGTGACTTCTGTCACCCCCAGTTCCTCCAGGAGGGGAATCAGTCTCTGATTGATGTAACGGGCGCAGTCGCTACAGGCCTCGTTATAGTAGATGGTTGCCCCGGGAGGTGTCGCCCCGGGAGCTCTCCAGGAAACAAGAAGCATGGCAAGCGCTCCCACGAGTACGGGTCCGGCCGGGAACCGGTGACCTCCATGGGGAGGTCTATCTTTCATTCCTCTCCTTCACAGTCGCCCGGATCTCGATCTCCGCCTCCGGCCGAGAGGGATCATTCGTCGTGACATAGACAACTCGGTAGATCTCCCCGACGACCGGCTCGCTCATGAGGTTCGGGTCAAATGTCACGTGCAGACGGGTCTCTTCCCCTGGCAGGAGTTCTCTGTTTTCCACCGCCGCCATGGTGCATCCACAGGACGTGCTCAGGCCCGTTATACGGAGGAGGCTTCCCCCACCGTTCTTGACAGTGAAGTTCTTTTCGACAGCCCGGTAGGGAACTACCCCAAAGTCATGGAAAGCCGGCGTGATTTCTATTCGGGGTGGGGGAGTGTCATCCACGCCGTACCAGGAGTAGATGCTCACGCCGGAGATAAGCAGGATTACCCCGAAAATCCCGACGATCCAGGATCGCCCCCTTCTCATCCACTACTCCACTTGAACTGCCCGGACTCCCACCTCATAGGTCCTCTTTTCCGGGTCATTGGAACGGATCTGAATCGTGCGGGTTACCGGTCCCCGCAGCTGGCTGTGGACGTTGGGATTATACAAGACTCTGAGTTGAGCCTTCTCCCGGGGTGCGACCCTCGCCTTCCAATCTAGGGGCGTGTTATGCATTCCGAATAGAATGCTCGTTTCTCCGGTGGTAACCAAAGAAACCTGGGTGCAGCCGCAGGAAGTGCGGATGCCGGTGATGACCAGATCGCTTCCTCCCCTGTTCTCCAACGTAAGCTCTCCCGTCACCACCCCCCCGGCCTGACTGACCGTGCCGAAGTCATACACTTCGGGGGTGATCTTGAGGACAGGAGGGAGGGCCTCAAGCCTGTCGCCCGGGTGGGACCTGACGGGACTCCGGGAGAAAAGGAGATAGGAATCGAGACCTACCAGCAGGGCAACGGCACCCATCAGGGCCACGGGCACCGGCTTGCTGACCCTGGGCTTGAGAATCCTGCGGAGCGTGGAGATCTTCGTATGGGTGTTGCCGCCGGTGTTCCGGCGATGTAGACCTTTTCCCTTTTTCATCTTTTTTTCCTTTCGCCCTCAAGCGGGAGCAGATGGCAGGATGGAATCCATGGTTTTTGAGGAAGGGTCTCAACCCATAATAACGACGGTAATAACCCGGGTGTTCCAGGTTCATCCGGACTGAAATCTGACGACGAGAACTTCCCATCATACCCGTCAAAGTGATTTCACAATTGGGGATTCCTTGTGTATGTTGTGAACAGGGAACTGAATTCCGTGTACATGTTGCCCGATCTTGACCGGTTTGCCCAGGATAACGACATCAATGCCATCGGCGTGGCTGACCGGCGGTGATTGACGTCATTCTCCGAAACGGAACCTTGTTTGACGGTAGCGGAAAATCCCCATCCGTAGGGGATGTGGCCCTGAAAGGGGATACTGTAGTGAGCGTGGGATCTCCCGTGGCGGGAGAAGGACGGATAGAGATCGACGCGAAAGGACTGGCAGTCTGCCCCGGGTTCATCAACATGTTGAGCTGGGCCACCGAATCGCTCCTTTATGACGGCCGGTCCATGAGCGACATTCATCAGGGCGTGACACTGGAAGTGTTCGGGGAGGGCCGGTCCATGGGTCCCCTTACGGACCGGATGAAACGGGAATCCCAAGAACGTCAGGACGATTTCAGGTATGACATAGAGTGGACCACCCTGGGAGAATACCTTCAACATCTGGAAGACAGGGGAGTCTGTCCCAATGTGGCGTCGTTTGTGGGCGCCACCACCCTTCGAATCCATGAGATAGGGTATGAGAACCGTCCCCCTTCGAAACGGGAGATGATCCGGATGGAGGCGTTGGTCAGGGAGGCCATGGAGGAGGGGGCTCTGGGGGTGGGCTCTTCCCTGATCTATACCCCGGCGGCCTTTGCCGCAACGGAAGAACTCATCAACCTGAGCAAAGCGGCCGCACCGTACAGCGGTCTGTACATCACCCATCTCCGCAGCGAAGCGAACCGTCTTCTGGAAGGGGTGGAGGAGGTCATCACCATCGCCCGGGAAGCCGGTATCCGGGCGGAAATCTACCATTTGAAGGCTGCCGGACCGAAGAATCACTCCAAACTGGAAGCGGTCATGGAAAGAATCGAGACCGCTCGAAAAGAGGGACTGAAGATCACCGCCAACATGTATCCGTATACGGCCGGTGCCACCGCCCTGGACACCACCATGCCCCCGTGGGTTCAGGAAGGAGGACTCAAGGAATGGATCGGTCGCCTAAAAACGCCCAGTGTCCGGGAGAGGGTAATCCGTGAAATGAGGTCCAATTCAGAGGACTGGGAGAATCTGCTGGCTCTGGCCGGTGCGGAGAATATCGTTTTGGGGGGGTTCAAGAACCCGGATCTCAGGGACCTGGTTGGGAAGACGCTGGCCGAGGTGGCGGGAAAACGGGGGGTAAGTCCCGAAGAGACTGCCATGGACCTGGTCGTGGAGGATCACAGTCCCGTTACGGCCACCTTTTTTCTCATGTCGGAGGAGAACGTGAGAAGAAAGCTCGGGCTGGACTGGGTGTCCTTCGGGTCGGACGCCGAGTCTATGGCTGCGGAAGGAAAGTTCCTGACCCGACATCCCCATCCCAGAGCCTACGGCACCTTTGCCCGGGTGTTGGGCAGGTACGTCCGGGATGAACGGATCGTATCCCTGGAGGAAGCCATCCGCCGGCTCACGTCCCTGCCCGCAGAAAACCTGGGGCTTACCGACCGGGGCCGGTTGACCGAGGGGTACAAGGCAGACGTGGTGGTTTTTGATCCCGGTGCAGTCCGGGACAACGCCACCTATGAGGATCCTCATCAATACTCCACCGGGGTCGTTCACGTTTTCGTGAACGGGGTTCAGGTGCTGAAGGACGGCCGTCATACTGGGGCGCTTCCCGGAAGGTTTGTACGGGGACCGGGGGCGATGTCTTTGAGTTAATGTTTCCGGGTTGATGAAAAAACCCTAACTTAATGATATGCAAAATCCCATCCGCATAGGACTGGTCGGGTTCGGCAGGATCGGCCGGAACATTTTCAGGATTGCCTACAAGGATCCCGGGTTCCAATTTGTGGCCATCAGCGATCTGGGTGAGCCCAAATTCCTCCACTACCTGTTGACGCGGGATTCCGTTCACGGTCCCATGGAGGACGAAGTCATCCTGGAGGGAAACTACATCGAAGTGGACAATCAACGGGTGCGGCTGGTTCCCGGGGGCGTGCCCGGCGAACTGGTTTGGGATACCTTTGGAGTGGACGTTGTGATCGATGCGACGGGCCGGTTCAGGAAGTACTCGGACCTGGTAAAGCACATTGAGGCCGGTGCCCCCAGGGTATTCGTGACCACGCCTCCGGAAGACGCGATTGACCGCATTATCATCATGGGAGTCAACGAAGACCAGATTTCCCCCGATGACAGGATCGTGTCTTCCTCTTCTTCCACCACCCAGGTTTTGGCTCTCATGTTGAAAATCCTGGATGAAAACTTTGGAGTCCGGCGGGCCATGATGACCAGCGTCCATGCCTACACGGCGGACCAGCCGTTGGCGGACGCCCTGAGGACCGATTTTCGCAGGAGCCGGTCGGCGGTTGAAAACATCATTCCCAACACCACCTGGTCGCCGGAAATCGTGGAAAGTCTGATGCCCAAGTTCAAGGGCAAGCTGGGAGGCGTGGCCTTCAACGTACCGGTTCCCGACGGTTCGTGTGTGGATCTCACCACTGAGCTCGAGAAGTTCCCCCCGGTGGAGGAGATCAACGCCTCGGTCCGCGAAGCCGCGGAGGGGAAGTTATCGGGCATCGTGGGGTACACGGAGGATCCCATCGTCTCCAGTGACGTCATCGGATCCAGCGAGTCCATGATTTTTGATGCCCAGGCCACGGTGATAACTGCCGGCGCATTGCTCAAAACGGTTTGTTGGTACGACAACGGCTGGGGCTTCTCCAAGCGAATTCTGGAAATGATCGAGGGCTACCACCGGTTGCCGGTCTCAGAAGAAAAGGCGGTCTCCCCGGTAGAGGCGTCGGGACCTTCCACATGAGGGTTGCCATCAACGGATTCGGCCGGATCGGCCGGACCGTCTTCAGGATCTTGAATCGCAGGTCCGACGTGGATCTGGTGGCCATCAACGATATTGCTCCCAACAACGCCCTGGTTTACCTGCTGAAGTATGACACGGTTATGGGACGGATCAGGGATGAAGTACGGCTGGAAGATAACAGGCTGATCACCGGCCGTCACACGGTCCAGATGATGGAAGAACGGGACCCTGCTGCCCTTCCCTGGGAAGAGCTGGGCGTAGACGTGGTGGTGGAATCTACCGGGGTTTTCAGGACCCGCGAAAGAATCCAGCCCCATCTTGACGCCGGCGCCCGGCAGGTGATCCTCACCGTCCCGGCGAAAGATGAAATCGACTATACGGTGGTCATCGGAGTAAACGATGAGGGCCTCAAACCCGAACACAGAATTATCTCGAATGCCAGCTGCACCACCAATTGCCTGGCCCCCATGGCCAAGGTTTTGAACGATGAATTCGGGATAGAGTACGGCGTGATCAACACCATTCACGCCTACACGAACGATCAGCGTCTGGCGGATGTCCCCCACACCGACTGGCGCCGGAGCCGGGCGGCCGCGGAGAACGTGATTCCCACCAGCACAGGCGCC
>JBHIAI010000122.1:0-5402 GCA_046861655.1 Fidelibacterota bacterium
TGGGATGAACAGTACGGACGTCCCCACCATCACCATCGACCTGCCGGAGACAACCAGTGATATCTCCGGGGCGGATATGACCACCACCGCCAACGATTCCGTGTGGACCTATACGCTGAGCCTGCTGGATAACATCGACGGCACGGTTGCTGTCACCGTGGACGGGACAGACAACGCAGGAAATGCCCTGCTGACTGGGTCCACCACCGGGAGCCAGATCCTCAGGATCGATAACACCGACCCCTCGTTCACATCGGTTTCACCCGATACGGGCGATTTTGTCAATCACAAGAACCTCGGGTGGATCCTGTCGGAGGATCTTCTTTCAGGAACGGCGGCGTTCAACCGGGTAGACGGTCCCGGTTCGTCGGTGACCGTCTCCCTTACAGGGTCTGAACTGGCGGGAGGATCCAGAACGGCGACAGTTCTCACTAACGACCCGTCCCTGGTTGACGGGACCACGTACGATCTGGTTCTGAGGGGGGTGGATTCGGCGGGAAACACCGGCTCCGTCACCGTTTCCGATGTGACGTACGACACCACCGGCGTCACGGTGGATTCCCTGGTCTATTCCAAGAATCCCGTCAAGCCCGGCGATTCTCTGTCCATTCTTGCTTACTTCAGTGAGATCGTACCGTCCGCACCCTCAGTTTCCATCGAATGGCCCGCCCTGACCACCGAAGCCGTAAGCCTGGACAGCTCGGTAGGAGGGAGTCTCACCCTCTGGACGGGATCTGTGGAAGTCCCTACGACGTCAGGCATAGCCAAAGTGACGCCGTCGGGTCGGGATAGAGCCGATAATGGCATTGTGGCCATTCTGGGGAAGACTACCCTGTATGATTCCACCCTTGTCATCGATAACGGAGCACCCACCTGTACTTTTGTGTACGAAAACCTGAGTCAGGATCAGCTGGTGAACATGGGCAAGGGAGACGATGTTGTACGGGTTACGGCCCAATTCGATGAACCGGTGGACGCCAGCCCCACTCCCACTCTTTCCGTTCAATACGGAGACTCCACCGAGGATTCTTTCGAAGGTCTTTCCCCCCAGAGTTCGGCCGATGATGACTCCACCTGGGTGTTTCAATTCACCCTTCCGGACAGCAGCAAGAATGACGGGAAAATGGCCCTCACCATCACTGCCGAAGATCTGGCCGGAAACCTGGTGGGCACCCTGGTGGACAGCCAGGGCTTTGAATTGGACAACACACCGCCGGCAGCGTTTGCCACAGGGGGGTGACTCCCATCGGTTCCAATGTGGTTACGGGCTGGCTCAATGGACTGACCGACTCCCTGGAAATCCAAGCTCCCGTGGATCCGGCGGATCAGACTCTCCTGGGGGGAGGGGAGGTTGACATTCAGCTGTCCATTCCTCTAAGAATGGGGTCGGATTGGGAAACAATCGGCGACGCGGACAGCATAGAGCTGAGGGGAAGCGCCATACTTTTCAGCCGGACGGTGGACGATGTGCTGGCCGTCTTGAATCAACGGGGACTCCTGCAAGGGGACAGCATCGTGACACGCGTTGTCATAAGCGACCGGGTGGGAAACATAACCAATGGCGACGCCAGCGAGGATACCCTGGTGTACGATCCCAACCGGCCCACATCCACGTCTTTTGTTGGCGGTGTGGTCGTTACTCAGGATACGGTCATCTCCAGCGATACTCTGTCCGCCGTATGGTCGCCATTTGTCGAATCCACACCGGCCACGGCGTCGGGAATAAACCGGTATGAATGGGCAGTGGAGGAGGTGGGGAGCGGCGCCATCAACGGGTTTCAAACCTGGACCTCGGTGGGAACAGATACCAGTGCCTCCGGTGCCCTGGCCCTGGAGCACCTGAAGGTCTATCGGGTCTACGTCAGGGCGTTCGACAACGCAGGGAATATTTCCGACACTCTGTCCATGGCGCCCGATTCCGTGCTCAGACTCAATTCTGCACCCGTATTCTCCTCTATCGACAGCCAGTTTGTGGATGAGGATGTGGCGTTTTCCTATGAGGTGACAGCCACCGATAGGGATACGGAAACCATTCTCGGGGATACCCTTCACTACACCATTCTCGATACGGGAATCACGGTGACTACGAACGAGATGACCCTGGATGAACTAACCGGACAATTGGTCTGGAATACCCCGCTCCAGGCGGATACGGGAAGTTGGAATGTATCTCTGAAGGTGACCGATGAGTGGGGTTTCGCCGATACGACAAGCTTCGTTCTCACGGTCAATTCTGTCAACGATACCCCCGTAGTGAGTGCCATGCCAGATATTCAGTTCGCAGAGGATGTGATCCAGGGCGATACCCTGAGCCTGAACCAATACGTGACCGATGCGGATGATGACACGTCGACGATCGTATGGACAGCCGTGGTGGCGGAAGATCCCACCGTGTATCCCTCTTATCCCTTGTTTTTCTTTGGGCCTGGCATTACGCCAAGGCTGGAAAGGGCCGTACGGAATTTTGTCCTGGGTCCCCGGAAACCTGGCCGATTCCCTGGAAGAGGATCCGAAATCCGATCCTTCTCGTCCGATCCTGGGCTCACCGTGGTTATCGATACCCTGGGGGGATCTTCCTTCGCCCAGTTCGTTGCCGATTCCAACTACTATGTGGACAGTCGTCAGGTGACGTTTGTGGCTACCGACCCTGTGGGCGCCAGCGACAGCACGAGTCTGTCCGTGACCATTACACCGCTAAACGATCCCCCAAGGATCCTGCTCATTCCGGACACCACGGTAGTGGAAAACGACACGCTTGTCCTGACCCTGCAGGCCATCGATATCGATGATTCAACGGTCACTCTTCAAGCCATCCCTGATTCATCACAAATCAGCGTCACCATCACCGACAGCATAGCTACCTTTATTCCTGATCCGCTGTGGTCAAGGCAATCCAATATCCTGGTGATCGTGAGCGATGAGGAATACAGCGACTCCACCCTGTTCCTTCTGGATGTCCTCCGGGTGCCACGGCCTCACCTGTCCCTGGCTCTGGGACAGAACATCACGTTCAGCCGTTACTATGAGCTCATGATCACCGATACGGCCGAAAAGGCTCTGGATGTGACTCTAACCGTCAATCCCCAGGCGGTGGCTGTCCCTCTGGATTCCGTGGGGGAATTCACCTGGGTGGGGAGCTACGAATTTGACACCACCGGTGTGTTCGAACTGGTCATGCACGGGACTGCCGGGGTGGGAGACACGACCATTACCCGGACTTCCCAACTTGCGGTGGCGAGGGCGAAAGAGGCGTGGTCCGCCACCAGTTCGGACGGAGTATTCCAGGTGGAGGGCGAGCCCCGAAGCGTCTTGTTCGACCGGCGGTTTATGATCGTGGATTCCCTCCTTTTTTCCGCGGATCAACGGGACGGCGGCCGGTACAGGATGGGACACCCTGTGGCCCAGTTCACACGGCCGGTGATGATCCGTATTGTGCCCGATTCGGGTCGTCCGGAAAAGGATCAGGCCATCTATCAAAAGGGTGGCAACGGATTGTGGCGGGAACTGCCCACCATCTTGCGGGACGGGGATCTTCTGTCCTGGACGGACCGAATGGGTTACTTCAAGTTGGGCAAAAAGACGCTGGTTATTCCGGAAAAGACGGCCCTGGGGATGAACTACCCGAATCCTTTCAACGCCCGAACCCTTATTCCCGTTGACGTGGGCTTTCTTGGAGGACCTACCCAGAGGGTAACTGTTAAGGTTTACAATCTCCTGGGCCAGGAGATTACGAATCTTCACAACGGTCCCATGGGCGTGGGCCGTCACGAACTGGTGTGGGATGGACGGGACGAATCGGGAATTCCGGTTTCGTCAGGACTCTATGTGGTCAGACTGTCCGCGGAAGCAGGCCTGTCACAGGCAAGAAAAATCATCCTTCTGAGATAGCATGGCCGGATTAGTCAAACATAGTCTCCCCTCTGCGAAATGGGTAGTGCTTTTCCTCCTTCCTGTGGTCATCCTGACCTGCAGAAAACGGCTCGAGCCCACGGAGATGGATATGGCGGAGTTTGGTTGGACCCTTTATGCCGGGGAGGAGTACCGGGAGGCCAACCGCTGGTTTGACGATGCCGTGTTTGAGGATTCGACCTACAAGGACGGGTATAACGGTTTGGGATGGACCTACGGAAAACTGGGTGAATTAGGCCAGAGCATTTCCAGTTTCCAGAAGGGGAGGACCCTGGCCTTCGAGGATACGACCCGGGCAGATTCTCTTCTTCTCCTTACCGTTCCTTCCCACGATGTGCCCAAAGAAACTACGGCGGGATTGGCTCTGGCGTACCACGCCACCAGCAGTTACCAGAATGCGGTTATTTACGGAAATTCCCTTCTGACCCTTTCCAGGGACTCCAGCTACACCGCCTCCCAGGGCGATCCGAATTGGGTTTTCTCCCGGGATCCCACCATAGACGCCAGGGACATCATCTGGACGCTGGCGTCGTCTCAATATGCTCTCGGGAATTTTGAGAAGAGCCTGGACCATGTCCGTCAGTTGATGTCCGAACCGGATTCCTTTAGCCCGGACATCACAGCCGTTGAAGGGAGGCGTGAGCTGGCGGAGATGATCGAATTCCTGAGGGAGAATCTGTAACTCGAACTCTCCGGCACTCCACCGTAGGATGACCCCACCATTATCGGGGTTTATCCCACACACCACTCTATGTTCGAATGTCCGTAGCGCACGATGAAAAGTGGATGAAGCTGGCACTCCAGGAGGCCGAAAAGGGCTTTGACGAGGGAGAAGTTCCGGTGGGTGCAGTGGTGATCCGGGGCGGTCACATCATCGGAAAAGGTCACAATGAGAGGGAGAGACTCCGTGACCCCACGGCCCACGCGGAGATCCTGGCCATCACCGCCGCCGCCAATTTCCTCGGAGACTGGCGCTTGAAGGGGTGCACCCTCTATGTTACCAAGGAGCCGTGTGCCATGTGCGCCGGGGCCGTGATCAATTCCCGGGTGCAGAGGCTGGTGTTCGGATGCTACGATGAAGCCGAAGGATGTTGCGGGTCCCTGTACCAGATCTGCGGAGATCCCCGTTTTCCTCACCGGACAGCGGTGAAAGGGGGGATTCTGAAAGAACCCTGCGGGGAACTTCTTGTGGATTTTTTTGAGAGAAGACGCAAGGCGTGAAGCGTGGCTACGCAACGCGTAATGCGTTAGACTACAGACGTGTAGCGAACCTCATCGCCTTCCTGCCAACTGCCCCCTGCCTACTGCCAACTGATCCCTTGACCCATGATATCCGATTCCTGTATCTTCGAACGACGGAGAGGTGGCTGAGCGGTTGAAAGCGGCGGCCTCGAAAGCCGTTTCCCGAATCTTCGGGACGGGGGTTCGAATCCCTCCCTCTCCGCAAGGCAATCCCTCCCTCTCCGCAAGGCGAAAAGGGGAGCGCGGGAGAG
>JBHIAI010000017.1:0-22180 GCA_046861655.1 Fidelibacterota bacterium
GGACCTCCCCCTTTGTCAGGCACCTGGCCCCGTTGCGTGTCCTGAACGTTCTCAGCCCAGTTCACATCCACTTCTCCTTCATACACGAGAATGGAACTTTCTTCTTCGCCTGCCACTGCCCGGTACTTGGTTCCCCGGATGGCCGCCACTGCCGTAGGGGTCCGGATGGCCACATTTTTCTTCTCACCGAAAGCGGCTTTGGCACTCACCCATATCTGACCCTTCTTCAGATTGGCGGAAAAGTCTTTCTTCAGGGGCGCCACGCTGGCCTCAGTGAGAATGAGTTCCGCGTTTTCCCCGATCCGGACCTTGCCTCCCCCGGTAAGGGTGATCTCCGCCCGGGATTTGGCCTTGGTCTGCACCCCATCCTTTACAAAAACAGGGTGTTTTACCCTGGCCTTCTGCCACTCCTGGGCCTCCGCCGGCCGCACCTGAACCATCCCCAGGGGAAGAGTTATCTTCCCGAATTCTCTGGCAGGCCCCGGGGAATTTCTAACATTGAACGGGGCAGGCGGGGAAACCGAAATGGCGACGGTGGCCACAACGACAATCAACGTCATCAAGATAAGTTTTGGTTTCATGGTTGTTCTCCCTCCCTCGCGGAATAAGTTATGAAACATCCCATGTTTATACACGGAATAATGAACGGTTAGGGGGTTAAGGGTTAGGGGGTTAGGGGTTAGGGGTGAGAGGTCAGGGCGACGAATTACGTTTGTCCCGGTCTCCCGTCTCGCGTGTCCTTATTTCTGCCCAGTGTCGCTGTCTCCTGCCACTTCCGTCAGGGGCTTTCCTGTTCCCCCGTAGCGGTGCATAACGATTTCCGCCAGGATGCTCAAAGCCATCTCCTCGGGAGACTTCCCTCTAAGATTAAGGCCCGCGGGGGAGTGAAACCGGCTGAGTTCCTCCACCGTGACCCCCTCTTTCATCAGGTAGTCCCTTACAAGACCCGTCCTTTTCCTGCTGGCGACCATGGCCACAAAGGGAATGCCCCTCTTTAGAGCCTCATGGGCCACCTTGTGATCGTCCCGATGATGCGTTGCCAGGATGAGGTACTCGGGTTCCCGGTTCTCCTCACTCAGGACCTCTCGCCCAGTAACAACCTCAAATCCCAGAAGTTGTCCTAACTTGACAAGAGTCTCCACCAGCTTTCCAATCCCCCGGACGACCATAACCGGTTTCTTCAGCTGGGGTTCCACCAGAATTGACATGGCTCCTCCACACGGAATTCCCGATGCCAGGGTGTCGCTGTCCAGGGTAATCGTTACCATCCGGGGTGTCCCGTTCCGGAGCGTCTCTTTCGCCATCTTCCCGATCCTGTCTTCCACACACCCCGCTCCAATCCACCCTGAAATGCGGTTTCCCCGGAGGTCATAGATGGCCCGGTCACCCACCTTGCCGGAGGTGGACCCTTCCACAGCTACCACGGTGGCCAGGGCAAAGTCCTTTCGGGCCGCCTTCAGGTCCGCCGCAAGCTGGAAGATATTGTTGTCGGTATCCGTTATGTGTTATGAGTTATGCGTTATCCTTGCCACTTCATCTTTGTTCCTTGATACTTGGCACATAATCTCCCAGTAGTCAGAGACCGTATCATAATCGAGGAGAACCTCATCCGACGGCACCGGAGTGACCTCTGAATCCTCCCGGTGATCCTCCAACACACCCTTGCATCCCCGGTCTCCGGCAACGGCCATGATCTCCGGGAAAAACGTTCGGGGAAAGATAACGGGATTCCCCTGGTTTCCCCTGAAGGTGGGAAAGACAATATGTTTTCCTTTTGACGACTCAAACCGGTTTCGGAGGTGGGTCAGCGTTTCCACGGTCAGAAGCGGCATATCCCCCAGGATGACGGCGGCGCCGTCACACCTGTTTCGGATCGCTTCCACTCCCGTTCTTATAGATCCTGACATCCCTTCTTTCCACCGACGGTTCCGGACCACCCTCACGGGAAGTGCATGGAGTGCCTTGCGCACGCGCCACCCCTGGAACCCCACAACCGCCACCACCGGTTGGAATCCCGCCTCCACTATCCTCTGGCAGATTCTCACAATCACGGGCGTCCCATCCGCCGGGAAACTGAAAAGAAGCTTGTTCTCTCTCCCGGTACCGAACCTTCGGGACCCCCCCGCGGCCAGAATCACCGCCCCCACCTTCATGGACCGATTTTCCTTAGGAGTGATAGGATATCCTACGCTCTTAGCGCCTCAAGGACCTTCTCCGGGGTGATGGGCAACTCCCTGATTCTGACCCCGATGGCATCATACACCGCATTGGCAATGGCACCGATAACCGGGAGCGTGGCTCCCTCTCCCACTTCCTTTGCCCCGAAGGGTCCCCTCGGTTCATACGATGGAACCGTCGAACTCTCAATGTGAGGGATATCCCCGGCCGTGGGCAATAGATAGTCATGGAGATTAGGATTTAGAATCTGGCCCTTTTTGTCGAAGATCACCCCCTCAAGAAGGGTCTCACCGAGCATCATGGCAATGGCCCCTTCCGCCTGGCCTTCCACACCCAGAGGATTGATGGGTGTGCCCACATCGTGGGCATCGGTGAATTTCACCACCTTGATCTCACCGGTATCCAGATCCACCTCAACTTCGCACACGCACGCGGTAAAAGAATAGGCGGGGGAGGTGCCTACGGTGGCCCCTTTGAAGGATCCTCCAAGGTCTTTTGGAGGCGAATAGTGCCCCCGGCCCACCACCGGTCCGTTCAGAGCGAAACAACGGGCAGCCACTTCGTGCCAGGCAAGGCCATTACCGGGATGTCCTTTCTCGAACACACGGTCGTCCCGGATTTCCAGGCGTTCGGCAGGAACGTCCATCATTTGGGACCCTACTTCGAGAAGCTGCCGCCGGATGCTTTCCCCTGCCATCTTGCACGCGTTGCCGCCCATGAGAGTAACCCGGGAAGAGTAGGATCCGAATCCCAGGGGTGTGGTGTCGGTATCGGCATGGACCACCTTAATCCTGTCGTAGGTGATACCCATGGCCTCCGCTGCAATCTGAGCCAGCACCGTCACCGATCCCTGGCCGATTTCTGTTTCCCCGGTGTAGAGAATAGCGGTATGTCCGTCCTCACTCACCTTGATGGTGGCGCTGGAATGGGGAAAGCTGGACCGGTAGATGGGGTATCCCGCACCGCTGACAAAGCCGCCGCATCCCACTCCGATGCCCCTTCCGAAGGGGAGCTTTCCCCTTTTCTTATCCCAGTTGCTTTTCTTCCGTACGGTTTCCAGACAAGCTTTGAGTTCGCACGATCCGATGTCCAGATCGTTTACAGTCCGGGTGTCGGGATCCATGGCGTTTTTCAGCCTCACATCGATGGGATCGAGTCCCAGTTCCATGGCCATATCGGTCAGAAGACTTTCAAAAGCGAACCGGGGATGGGGACAGCCGTGACCCCGCATGGCTCCGCAGGCCGGAAGGTTGGTGTTCACCCGGAATCCGTCGTACTTGAAGTTTGGGATCCTGTACAGGGTAGGAATCATGGCCCCGGAATAGTAGGCGGCAATGACCCCGAAGGAACTGTACGCGCCCCCTTCCAGGATGGATTTTTCATGAACGGCGGTGATGGTGCCGTCTTTTCTCATGCCCATCTTCAGATCGATGATTTGCCGGTGTCTTCCCCTGCCGTGGCGGAACATCTCCGGCCGGGTGTACCGCATCTTCACCGGACGGCCCGTCTTCCTGGCCAGGAGGGCAGCACAGATTTCCAGGGGGTTGACCTCCGCCTTCCCCCCAAAACCGCCCCCGCAGTGGGTCCCGATCACCCGGATGTCCCCCTGGGGCATATCCAGGAGACGGGCCAATTGATAGCGGACGTAGTGTACCACCTGGGTGGACGTGTAAACGGTAAGCCTCCCCTCCCCGTCCCACTGGGCAATGGCGCAGTGAGGCTCCATGGGATTCTGGTATGTGCGGTTTCCCTTATACGTATCCGACCTAACCAGGTCCGCCTGCTGAAATCCCTTTTCCACATCCCCGAAGTGCCATTCAACCCGGGTGTTTATGTTGTTGGGGTACCGCTTGAGGATGACAGGGGCACCCGCCTTCATGGCCTCCGACGCATCGAAAACAGCAGGCAATTCCTCGTACTGAACCTGGATGAGATCCAGGGCCTTGTAACAGGTTTTCTCATCCACCGCAGCCACTGCCGCCACTTCGTCTCCCACATAACAGACCTTTTCTTTGGCGAGAATATGTTCATCGTAGCGGGCGGGACTGACCCCATACAGGGTATCGGGGACATCTTTCCCGGTCAGGATCGCTTTCACTCCCGGGAGATCCTGGGCCTTTTTCGTTTCGATTTTCTTGATTCGAGCATGGGCCACCGGACTGGTAAGGATCTTTCCGTACAGCAGGTTGGGGAGCTTGATATCATCGGTAAACCGGGCCGATCCAGTGACCTTTTCCAGGGCGTCTTTGCGGACCACCGGCTGACCTACCACGGAATAAGAGCCCTGTTTTCCGCCGGGTGGCGGGCTTCCCTTGCGGTACGCCTGCCAGTTTGAAATGGCTCTTACAATCTTGGCATAGCCCGTGCACCGGCATAAGTTTCCGGCCAGGGCTTCCCGGATCTGTGTGTCTGACGGACTGGGGTTTTCGTCCACGAGTGCCTTCGCCGTCATCACCATTCCCGGCGTGCAGAACCCGCACTGGATGGCCCCCTCCCCCGCGAAGGCCCGTTGAAGGGGATCCAGTTCGCCCTGGGAGGCCAGACCCTCGATCGTAACAATCTCCTGGCCCTCGGCTTCCACCGCCAGAAGCAGACACGAATTTGTGGGTTTGCCATCCACCAGCACCGTGCACGCACCGCAGTCCCCCACACCACACCCGGTCTTCGTTCCAGTCATACCGAGATCTTCCCGCAGGACTTCCGCCAGGGTCGAGGTGGTCCGCACGAGGAGGGTGAAATGGTCACCGTTCACCGTCAGACCCACCACATACCCCTTACCGTTCACGGTGGCGGGATTCATGCGGTCACACACTTTCTTATGGCCCGTCTGACGAGAACGTCCACAAGGTCCCGCCTGAACTCTCGGGTTCCCCGTACGTCCGTGATGGGTTTCGCCTCGCTTTTCGCCCGTTGGGCGGCACCAGCGATTACCTCTCCGGTGAGGGCCTTTCCCTCCAGGAACCGGCTGGCCTTTTCTGCCATCAGGGGGGTGGGAGCCACCGCTCCCAGGACGATCCTCGCTTCAACACATTTTCCCCCCTCAAGATGAACATAGGCTGCCACCGAAACCACCGCCAGGGAATTGGAAGCCCTGCGGCGGAATTTCTCGTACCGGGCGGCCGCACCCGGCGGCTTGGACGGAACGACAATCCTGGTCAGGATCTCATCCCCGCGTCGAATCGTCTCCCGGTTGTCGATGAAGAAATCCTTCAGCGATACCCGCCGGATTCCCTTCGAAGAGACCAGCTCCACCTCCGCGCCCAGAGCCATCAGGATCACAGGAAAATCCCCACAGGCCACAGCACTGCAAATATTGCCACCCACAGTAGCCCGTGTCCGAACCTGGGGGGAGGCAAATGTCACCACCATGCCCGCCAGTTCGGGCAGTGTCTCCCGGACCAACGGAGACCTCTCCACCATGTGGGCGGTACACCCCGACCCGATGAAGATCGTGGAGTCCACCTTCTCAATCAGGGAAAGTTCCTCCAGCCCCTTCAATGAAATGACGTGGCTGGCCTGACGGATGCCGGAGTCGATATCCACCAGCAAATCCGTCCCCCCCGCCAGAACCTGGGCCTCCTGGAGTCCGGCCAGGAGGGAACACGCTTCGTTTAGATCCGCGGGGCGGTGGTAGTGGAAATTCTTCATGGGAATGTTATGCGTGATGCGTCATTCGTGATGCGTGATGCGTAATGCGTAATGCGTAATTCGTGATACGTAATGCGTAATTCGTGATGCGTGATGCGTAGTGCGTAGTGCGTAATGCGTGAGACTGCAGACGTTTAACGAACCTCATCATCTTCCTGCCTACTGCCCACTGCCGCCTGCCGCCCGTTCCAGGCCCCTGAGGGCGTCTTTGGTGGAAAAAATCTCCTCAAGGTATTCAAGTTCAGAGGATGGACCCCCTTGTTCATCGATGAGCCGTTCGGCGATTTCCAGGGCCCGGGGCGCTCTTGACCGGATCCGTTTCACCAGGGGCCGCCATCTCTGGGACGGAAACTCCCCCGTCAGTAGACTGGACACAGAATGGTCCTGGAAGAACGCTTCAACCTCCCGCCATTTGTCCCCCCTTTGAGCCCTCTTTTTCTTCACCTTACCCTTTCCCTCCACAATCTCCCGCAGTTCATTCCAGTCGATTATCCCATCGATGAGTCCTATCTCAAGGGCCTCCCTGACGGAAACCATCTGGCCGGTAAAGATGAGGAACTTGGTGAGCCCAGGGCCGATTCGCCGGGCCGTCCTCTGAGTTCCTCCCAAACCGGGATAGATACCCAACCCGGTCTCCGGAAAAGCAAACCGGGCGGACCCCAGTGCCAGCACCATATCCGCTGTCAGAGCCAATTCCAGGCCTCCGCCCAGGGCAAACCCGTTGACTGCGGCAATGATGGTCTTGTCCGATCTATCAATCCTGTTGAACAGTCCCTGGACCTTCCGGGTGAATGTCACGATCTCACGGATACTCTGGGTACGGAGGCGATCCACAAAAAACTTCAGGTCTGCGCCAGCGGCGAAAGCCTTCCCGTACCCTGTGATCACGACAGTGTGCACCCGGTCATCCCCCTCGAGGCCCATGAAGGCCTCGGAAAGCTGGTCCACCACGGTGGGATTCAGGGCATTCAGATCCTCCGGCCGGTTCAAGAACACCACCCCGGTTCCATCCCTTTTTTCCTGGGAGATGAAGGCTTGCTTCCAGCGGTCCCCTGACAGGGATTCCGGCACCCTTACCCGTCGGGAATGGCTCTCTGTCACGCGGCGAACCAGGTCGCGGACACCCGGTTCCCCGGTTTCCTGGTACAGTTCTCCGGGCCCCCGGCTCCACCTGAGGCCGATTCTTGCCCCCTGATTAAGATCCCTGACCGTGCAAACCTTTTCCTCCAACAACTGTCCGCAGGCAAAAAAGACTGCTCCCAGCAAGCGGTCCTCGATGGCCTTCCGGCGATCTGAATCCCCTGTCCGGTCAACTTCGATGGTCCATGGATCCCCTGCGCGGGCCTGACGCTCCAGGATTCCCGCCGGCCGGTAGAATGACCCAAAGGCCTCCCCCAGGGTCTGGCTCGCCTTGTAAGCGATGGACACCCCGGTGGCATTCATGAGAGCAAATGGACCCATACTGCACCCGAATGTTTCGCAGGCCACCCTGTCGATCAAGCCCGTCTCTCCCAGTCCCTCTTCCACCATACGGGCCGCCTCGTTCAGCCACGGAACGAAGAACCGGTTCACCGCGAACCCGGGGCTATCCTTGCACACGATGGGATCCTTGCCACATCTGCGCATGAACCACAGGGTTTTCCGGAAGACGGTATCGTCTGTGGCTTTGCCTTTGACCACCTCCACCAGACGGTTCTTGGCTGCGTGATAGAAGAAGTGAAGGCCCAGGAACCGTTCCGGATGAGGAACGGACTTAGCCAAAATGGACACGGAAAACGACGACGTATTGGTCCCCACAACTGCGTCGCCGGCCACCGTTTCTCCCACCCTTGCCAGAAGGTCCTTCTTCACACCGAAATCTTCAAACACGGCCTCGATGACCAGCTGACACCCAGCCGTATCCCGCAAGTCGACCGTGGGCTCAATACGATTCACGATTTCAGCCGCCTGTTTCTCCGAAAACAGTCCCCGGTTGGTCCCTTCGTCCAGGGTCTCCTTGACCCTTTCCAATCCCCTTTTGAGAAAGCGGTCCTCCGTATCGACCATGATCACTTTCATCCCCTCCTGGGCGAATTTCTGTGCCAGGGCCGAACCCATGGTCCCGGCTCCCACGATGCCCACGGTGCGTATCTCAGCCATGGTCTCTACCGGTTCTTCCACCGGGGGGGGCGCTTTTGAACGAAGGCGTCGATGCCTTCTCCGGCGTCGTGAGTGGACATAAGCTCTTCGAGATAGAATTTCTCCACGCTCTCCAGCTGGTTTCTCAAAACGCGGTTGAATTCCCATCGGGCAGCCTGGACTCCGTACCTCAACGAAGACGCACTCTTGGGGAGAATGTGTTCTCTGACCCATTTCTCCACCCCCGATTCCAGGGCCTTCCGGTCCTCAAACAGACGGGTTATGAGCCTCATGGAGGCCATCTCTTGAGCCGAAAATGTTTTCCCGGTCAAGATCACCTCATCGGCCCGGCTCTGCCCGATCTTCAGGGGAAGAATGAGGGAAGCCTGTGGGGGAAAAAGCCCGAGATTCATTTCGGGCTGTCCCAACCGGGCCGTCCCATCGGCAAACAAGAAATTACACATCAAGGCCAGTTCCAGACCCCCTCCCAGACAGTTCCCGGACACCAGGGCCGCTGATGGAATGGCCAGATCCATAAGGGTAAGAAACAGCCCGTGAAATTGTTTCAGCATGGCCCCCGCCTGTTCACGCCTGTGCTCTGGAACACTGGCTCCGAAGCAGAAATGATCGCCGGCACCGGTCAATTGGACCAGCTTGATGTCCGGTTGGTCCCGGAGACCATTCAGGGCCCTTTGAAGCTCTTCCATCATAGGTCCATCAAGGATATTCCCCTTCGGGCGGTTCAGGATCAGGCGGATCACCTGACCCTCGTTGAGAACTTTCTGGAGGATAGGGCCGGCCATTCGGATATCACCGGGGCATGATGGCTTCGATCAATTCATCGTTCCAGGGGTGACCTTCCGCGAGCATCCGGCGAAGTTTGGCGTAGTCCACCACCCGGTTGTCCTTGGGACCTTCGTGGAAGGCCCGGAATCCGGCCCTGGCTTCCGTCATCATGTTCAGGGCCAGCCAGTCCCGGTTGGTCTGCTGGTTCCGGTCCCAGTGCTCCAGCTTCTTCTTTCTGAGACTGTTCAAAGTCTTGCTAAGACAGTCGGGCATGGTGGACAGCAGCTTGGTGCACATGACGTCAACAGCCCGGTCCAGGGGATCCAGATCGATGGTCCCTTCCGCCAGAGTCCTCTTTCCATCTTCCAGGGCACTCCCCGTTTTTCGTCTTCCGTAGACCAGCTCTCCCGAGTCGTCCAGCCACCGGTCCGTTATCACCAGGGGATTCCTCACAACCACGCCGTCTACGTTCAGGACCGGAACCGCCTGGGATATCAATCCGAAGGAGAGAGCCTCGTAGGCACTCCACAGCTCGCAGAGGGTACAGCTCTGCATGGCCCGCTCAATGCCCACATACAGGTGGAGAAAATCGGTGCTGCCGCCATCGGGGGCACTCCCGTGCTTCGGCCCGGCCTGACCGAAAACGGCCAGATCACTGGCCACGGAAAAGTCGCAGGCCATCCCCATTTCCTGTCCCCCGGCGATACGCAGGCCATTTACCCGGCAGATGACCGGTTTGTCGCAATGAAGGATGGAGGTGATCATGTCGTTGAACAGCCGCATGTACTGCTTGTACTCCAGGGGCCGGCCAGCGTAGTATTCGGCATATTCGGTGACGTTTCCGCCCGTGCAGAAGGCTTTGTCTCCCACCGCAGACAGTACTACCGCCACCACAGAGCGATCCATGGAGGCCTGCCGGAAGCCCAGAATAATCTCTTTGACCGCCTGGGTTGTGTAGGAGTTATACTGCTTCGGGTTGTTCAGGAATATCCAGGCATTGTACAGACCTTCCACGGGCTCCCCGCTGGAATCCAGACAGGGACGAACCTCATACAGAATCTCCGAGAACTCCCTCTCCACCAGATTGTGGCTTACCAGATCATATTTCATGGGTATTGTACACTCCGTTATGCGTTATGGGTTATGCGTTCGACGTTTGATGTTCGACGTTCAGATCTCAACCTTAACCTCAACCTGCCTCCCGTCTCCTTTCTCCGGTCTCCGGTCTCCGTTTTTCATACATCCGGCACCAGGACCGGTCTTTTCACGATCCTCTCTCCAGGATCCTCGGGCGGCACCACCAGTCGCTGGAATACGGAATTGATCTCCGACAGGGGATACGACTCGGTAAACGGAGCTATGGTGACCTTCTCATCGGCCACCAGTTTCACAACATCCGGAAACAGTTCGGGCTTACAGCCCCAGGTACCTATTACTTCGGCGTCAAAGGCCATGAGGTTACTGAGCCGCACCTCCACCTTGTCCAGGGTGAATCCTACGATGGAAAGGGTTCCGGCAGTGCCCAGGAGGGCAAACGCCAGTTCCTGCCCCTCGCCGGTACCGGACACTTCATAGATTTTCCAGCTGTGACTGGGAGCGCCTATCTCGCCAGCCAGGTCCTTAACCTTTTTCTTCACTTCTCTCACATCCAGGTCCCGGTTATTCACCGTGGCGGCTGTTCCAATCTCCCCAAGACGGTCCAGTCGCTCCTGGGAGATATCGATGGCCACCACCTTCGCCCCCAGTACCTGCGCCAGTTGGGCAGCATAGATCCCCACTCCCCCCACTCCGATCACTACCGCAAGGTCCCCGGGCTGGAGGTCACTTTTTGCCATCACCTGGTAGGGCGTCGACACCGCATCGGAAATGACGGCCAATTGGGCCAGGGAATGTTTGCCCAGAAGATCGTCCGGGACCGGGCACAGGAACCGGGCCGGGACCACCACGTGGGTGGCAAAACCCCCGTGGAAGTCGTTCCCGGGCATCACCTGATTCCGGCAGATGTTGCTTCTCCCCCTCCGGCACAGGTCGCATGTTCCGCAGGGGAGAACGGCCGGCACGATGACCGGTTTCCTGTTGAGGGAGGACTGTCCTTCCACCACCCTACCGCTGATTTCGTGCCCCAGGATGAGAGGGAGCTCGTGCCGGGTGGGGACACCGTAGTGCCAGAAACTCAAATCTGTATGACACACGCCACATCCGGCAACCTCCACCAGAACCTGGTCCTCCTTGAGTTCCGGAACAGGATACGAGACCTTTTCAAGGGGCCTGTCAGGAGCGATCATCTGATACCCTGTTATCCGGGTCACGGTTATTCCTCGAGATTCGTGTTCTCCACCAGGATGGCAGTTCCCTGTCCTCCCCCCACGCAGGCCGAGGCGATCCCGTAGCGGTCTCCCCTCCTTTGTAACTCCAGGGCCAGGGTCAGGGTCAGACGTGTACCTGTGGCCGCCAGGGGATGACCGATGGCAATGGCACCCCCGTTCACATTCATCCGGTCGCGGTCGATTCCCAGTTCCCTCTCCACGGCGATAATCTGGCTGGCGAAGGCTTCGTTGATCTCGAACAGATCGATCCTGTCCAGAGACAGTCCCGACACGTCCAGCAGTTTCCGTATGGCAGGAACGGGACCGATGCCCATGAACCGGGGGTCCACCCCTGTGGATGCCGACGCCATCACCCGGGCCAAAGGGGTGACCTTTTTCGTTTTCACAAAATCCTTCGAGACAACCACCACCGCCGCTGCCCCATCCACAATACCGCTGGAATTCCCCGCGGTTTGAACCCCGTCCGGATCGAAAACAGGGGGCAGTTGAGCCAGCTGTTCCAGATCGGTTTTCCGGATGCTTTCATCCTTGTCCAGCTGGCCCCCCGACGGGTTGGTCTGGTAGGGCCTGGGTCGAAAGCCCTCCATTTCCAGGACTCCCGACGCCACGGTCACCATCTCTTCCGACAGCACCCCGTTTCCGCTGGCCGCCGTGGCCAGGGTGTGGGACCGGAGGGCATAGGCGTCGGCCTCCTCCCGGGTGATCCCGTGCTTGCGGGCCAGATTCTCCGCCGTCTGTCCCATGGACAGTTCCACTGCCGGATCCTTCAACCCCTCCCACAACATATCTCCAAACTGGAGCTGCCCCAGCCTGTATCCCAACCGGTTTCCGAAGGACGAGGTAGGGGCCCGGGTCATGTTCTCGCTTCCTCCCGCCAGTCCGGCCCTTCCCTTCCCCAGGACTATCTGTTCCGCCGCTGAAACGATGGCTTCGAATCCCGAGCCGCAGATGCGTTGCACCATCATGGCGGGAACGGACGGGGGAATACCACAGTAAAGTCCTACGTGCCGCGGCAGGTAGATGGCGTCGAATCCCGCCTGGATGATATTGGCGAAGACAACGTGATCGATGTCTTCCGGATGGATTCGACACCGCCTGATCGCCTCCCGACCGACAACGATGCCTAGATCTGTGGGAGAGACAGTCCCCAGGGTGCCGCAGAACTTGCCAAAGGGGGTGCGGACCCCTCCCAACAGATAGACGTCGTCGTAGCAGGCGGCAGACCCGTAGTGAGTAGGAGAATCAGGCATCGCGGGCCAGAATGGCCGCCCCCTGGGCCACCGCGTACAGGGGATTGGAAAAGACGGTGACATCCACGCCCAGATTCTCTGCCAGCAAATCTCCTATGTAGCCGTGGAAGGCGATGACCCCTCCACACAGAAACACGGGAAGATCCGTGCGAACGGGCAGCTTGCATATGCGGTTCACGATGGACAGGTAAATGCCCCGGGCCATATCTTCAATGGGAACACCGTCAAATTTCCACCCCAGGATTTCTGTTTTGGCAAACACGGTGCAAAAACTGTTGATCACTCTGTCAGAAGACGATTTCCGGGCCAGATCACTCATTTCCTCAGGTTCCATTTCCGCCTTTTCCGCAATCTCCGTGATGAAGGCACCTGTGCCTGCGGAACACTTGTCGTTCATGTAAAAGCTTTCCACCTCGCCCCGGGGACCGCTCCGGATTATCTTGATGTCTTCCCCGCCGATATCGATGATGGTTTTCGGGAAGGGATGCCCGTCTGAGACACCCGCGGACGCGCAGATCAATTCTGTTTTCTTAAGAGCACTGTCCAGGGTATCCCGTCCGTATCCCGTGCTGCAGGTGCCGGCAATACCGAAGTGATCCTGAATGTCGTCCAGAACTTCCTGAAAGGTCTCCCGCCGGCGGGTCAAGGTGGGAATCACCTTCCGGTAGCAGGCCTCTCCTTTTGAATCCACCACCACAAACTTGGTGTACAAAGAACCGAGATCGACACCGAGATAATGACCGTTTTCCCGGCTTTCCATCATCCCTTAGGGGTGGGTTATCCGTTTCTCCACCAGCCGGATTAATGCCGCAAGGGTACCGTTGGTGGGTGTGGCAACGCCGTGCCTTTTGCCATACTCCACGATTTTCCCGTTCAGATGATCAATCTCGGTGGGGAGACCCTTTTCCACATCTACAAGCATGGAAGGCCGGTGCCGGCCTCCCTTTTTCATGTAGTCGAGAGCCTGATCCCGGAATCCCTCTGGCAGGTGGATACCTTCCTTTCCCGCCACCTCAATACCCTCATCCAGGATGGCGGTCACCGTTTCCACTCCGAAGGCCGTTTCCATGACATCCTCCATAGTCAGTCCAGTCAGAGCCGACACGGGACACAGGGCTGCGTTCATGATGGCCTTGGTCCACACATGAACCCGGATGTCCCCGGGGATTTGGGTTTTCAGTCCAACGGAATTGAGCAGGCCCACCAGTCTTTGGGCCAGCAACTCCCCGTGGTCCGACAGGGGAGCCAGGTAATTGGGAGGGTTAAAGAATGTCACGTCCACTGTGTTCAAGTCTTCCATGCTGCCCGCATAATTGATCACCATCCTCAGGGTGCGGTCTCTCCCGAACACCCTTGCCACCTCTTCTTCATTGTCGATGCCGTTCTGGGCGCTCATGACAAACAGCGAGGGGGACGCCACCGGCAATAACTCCTTAAGAACCCGTTTCAGGTAAGGGGTCTTTACCGAGATGGAAACCAGGTCCAGATCGTGCCCTCCCAGTTCGGTGACGGAATAGCACGTTTTGGCCACTTTCACCTGTTTCTCGATGGCATTTACCAGGCGAATCCCCGAATCCCGTATCCGGTCTGTTTTCTCCCGTACGACGTCGCAGGCCACCACCCAGGCTCCAGCGTCCGCGAAATGAGCGGCCAGAATACTCCCCACGGGACCCATCCCGACTACACCGATCTTTAACGATGCATTGTTCATGATTTAACCACAGAGCCACAGAACATGATCCATGCAAAATGCAAAGTCCAGAGTGCAAAACCCAAAATCGGACGTGGCATCCGGTGAGTAAGCCGCTGAGAGGGGTCCGCGATGGATAACTTTTTCACTTTTACATTTTTCAATTTTCATTCTGCCTTGAGTTGTTCGATAAAGGTTTCCAGCTTGGTCCGGTTCTGCCCATCGGAGAAAAACCGGAGGTCGTTGAGGTCCCCGTCAATCACCAGGGTGTCGACCCCTGTCTCCTCCTGAAGCCGCCCCGGGAGACCGAACCGGCTATTGGTGTTGTTGAAACAGGTCTTCGAATCATGGAAGACGACTCCGTCCACGCCGTAATCCTCTACCATCTGTTTCATCACAGACAGTTTGGTGTTCTCACCCCGGTTGATGAAAATCTGGGTGAAGGCATAGGCCATGGATTCCACGGGTTTGTCAGGGTCAAAGTCCTCAAAAATCCAGCTGTTACAGTAGGTGGACGCCACCACCGCAGCCCCGTTCTGGGCAAAGATTTCCGACAGGAACCTGAGTCTTCCCCACACGGGCATGCCGTCCCAGTAGATGCGCACCCGTTCGTCTTGTACGGCCGGAATGCCGTCTTTTGTCCGGCGGTTCAATTCGTCCAGGAGATTTCTGTAGAAGTCCACGCACACCCGGGTTCCCCGGAGCACCACAATGGGAGCCATCAGGATGGTCCCGTCAAAAAAGGTGAGGGGAGCTGGAGAATTCTGAGCCGTTTCAAGCACTCTGGCCCACAGCGTCGAGGCCTCATGACCCAGGCGCACGGTTTCCACCAGTCGGTCCGGATCCAGGGGATGCCCCACCACCTCCTCCCCCGCCAGAATCAATTCTTCCAGCTGGGCCACAACGTGATCAATATCGGCCTGGCTTATCTCTTCCAGGTACCGGGGAGGGAATACCCCCGCCACAGGGCAGTCAAATTCCCGGCCGAAATAGTTGAACCATTCCGCCACTTCCCGGCACTGGTTGGTATTGTAGACGATAAGGTCGGGATGAGGAATCGATGGGAGTCCGTACGCCACGGTCAGGGGCGTTTCCCTGAGAAGCCACGCTCCGATGTCGCTGGTAAGGTAGGAACAGATCTCGCTGTCGTATCCGGCCTGATGGGCTCTGGGAATGGTTCGCTCGGTAAGACGCTTGGCCCCCAGGATAGCGCCATGATTCTCGGGGAAATAGACATTGAATCCCAGGGCACGGAGGATCTCCGCCGGTCCGGCACTGCTGCACCAGGCCACGGGGGAGGTCAGATGGGTATAGTAGTCCTGCAGAAGACCGTTCAGCAGGGTCTGGGATTTCAATCGGGGCATATCTTAGCAGTACAGGATTCGAACAGAATCGAATTTAGAAGCCAAATCCTGCCCTCCTACTCCAGACTGATGACGTACACCTTCCCAACACGCCCTCCCGGTTCATCGAGGGATCCGGACAGATCGTCCTCGTTATCGGGTTTCGACCCGTACAGACGTTCGATGTCGGCTTTGAACACCTTCCCCACCACATTCGGCGCCAGTTTCATGGAGGGAGTCAATTCCTGGTTTTCGATGGTCAACTGTCTGTCGAGAAGCATGGTGGAGCCCAACCGGTAATAGGGAATATTCAGGGCCTGGTTCAGTTCCCTTAAACAGGTGCGAAGACACCGGGACAGTTGCTCGAGACTTCGCGGCCGACGGCATCCCTTTTTCAGCCGCCCTTCATCGGGCATCTGGGAAAACATGGACTTATTGGGAAACAGCAGCGCCACCGGGTAATCCCGTCCGCTTCCCGCCACGAAGGCGTGGGAAAGAAAGGCGCAGTCTTTCACGATCAAATTCTCAATTTCCGTCGGTACAACCATCTCTGCGTTGGAGAGCTTGAACATGCGGTCCTTCCGGGATATGAGCCGAAGTCCCTGTTCGGTGAACTCCCCCACGTCTCCTGTCCGGAACCAGCCGTCTTCGGAGAGAGCTTCCCGGGTGGCCTCCTCATTCTTGAAATACCCCTTCATGACGTTGGGACCTTTCACCAGGATCTCCCCGTCGTCGGCCAGTCTTACTTCAACCCCAGGGATGGGTTTACCCACGACCCCCCGTTTCCGGGGCAGATTGGGATCGGTGACGGTGCAACAGGGTGAAGTCTCAGTCAGCCCCCATCCTTCAACCACCGGAATTCCCCGTTCCTCAAAGATTCTGGATATGTTCTCCGGAAGCGGTGCCGCGGCCGTAAAAACGAACCGTAACCCCTCGTGAAAAATGACCCTGTCCACGGCCCTGTCCTGAAGGGCCCGGGTGACCAGTTCCTGGTAGATCCGGGGTACGCTGAAAAAGACGGTAGGGTGAACTTTTTCCCAGTTCTCGAGCAGGGCGTCGGTATTCTTCCCGTACCCGTTTTCCAATGACAGTACCGCACCGTTGGTGATGGCGGCGTATTTTTCGAAGATGCCCCCGAAACTGTGGTGCCAGGGCAGATACGACAGAAACCGGTCCCTGTGACTCAGCTTCCACAGAACCCTCATGGCCGACTGCTGCGACAGAATATTTCCGTGGGTCAACTGAACACACTTAGGTCTCCCCATGGTGCCCGAAGTGTACATCATGAGAGCCACAGCACCGGAAGAAACCCCGGTCCCTTTGATCTCCCCGGGGGTTCCGTCCGACTCCAGGAGTTCCCTGAAGGGAATCAGGTTGCCGGTTCCCGGGCTATCCAGGGGATCGAAATGAACGATACCGGCAAAGTCCCCGGGTGAGCTCAGTTTGTCGTACTGCTCCTGATCGGACACCGCCACCAGGGTGGGTTCACAGAACCTGACCAGGCTGTTCGCCCTGGCCCCCGGATAGCCGGCAAAAATGGGCACGGAAACGGCCCCCATGGCCATGACAGCCAGTTCCGTTTCCAGCATTTCCTGGCGGTTTCGGGAAAGGATGGCCACCCGGTCGCCTTTCTTCAGACCGAGCCGGGCCAGGAAAGTCTGGATGGAGGCCACCTCCTTCTGAAACGCCGACCAGGAAAGGGGCACATACCTTCCGTCTCTCACCTCCTGGTAGATAGGGCTCTGGTCAAACTTGTGGGCGTTTTCGTTGAGCATGACGGCCAGGTTCCGGGGGTATTCCGGAAGGGAATGGTCAGACCGGAAAACCGTGGGGATTCTCACGCCTCCGCTAAACTGATTCATGTTCCAATCCTGCACTCCTGAGTTTGAGGTACCGGTACCCGCCCCACAAGGCGGCTCCGATCGCTCCGGCCAGGGCACATTGCTCCGCGGCAAACACCGTCACGTTCATGTTCTTTTCATCCATCAACTCTTTGATAGCGTCCACGATACCCACATCATGGGCCATCCCGCCGGTGAGAGCCACGGGGGATTCAACTTTGAGTTTTCTCAAAAGGGCGATCACGCGGCGGGCGATGGACAGATGAATGCCCTTGACGATGTCCGCGGTGGCGATGCCCTGTGAGACCATGTTGATGACGTCCGTCTCCGCCAGGACAGCACAGATGCCGCTGGTCCTGGCGGGCTGGGTCGACTTCCGCGACAGGGGTCCCACTTCCTCAAGGGTGAGACCGAGGTAACGGGAAATGTTTTCCAGGAATTGACCCGAACCCGAGGCACACTGTCCGGTCATGGTGTATCTGCGGACCCGGGGACCGTTCTCCAGGGTCATGGCCCGGGTAAACAGGGCACCCAGGTCCACCACCCCCCTGATGTCCGGATGGTAGTGGTAGGCTCCCCGGGCATGAGTGGTCATGCTGTAAAAGTGGCCCGTCTTTCTGGGAACCAATTCCCCCTCACCCGTGGAGGCCACGTAGACGAGATCCTCATACGAAAGGCCTTGACGCTCTAGCAGCTCGTCCACCACCTTTTCGATGACCAGGGTAGGGTTTCGCTTGCGGATCTTTTCATTGATCGTATCCACTACGGTGGAGGGATCCCCGTATTGGGCCAGGGCAGCCTTGATGAAGCTGCTTCCCACGTCGATGCCTAACGTAAGGTGATTGTCAGTCCCCATAATCCTGTCACCCTGAGCCTCTTCCTGTGACCCTGAGCCTGTCGAAGGGTGACCCCATCAGAACCGTCCGGCTCATTGTAAGTCATGCTTCGTCAAGCTCAGCATGACGGGAAGGATGACGGCCCTCATCCTGTCGCCGGGAACTGAAAATGGCAGCCCCCAGGGCTCCCATGAAAATAGAGTCGGGGTGAACGTTGATGGTCACGTCCCCGTAATTGTCCTGAACCATCTGGTTCACGTATTTCACCACGGCATCATTCCTTGCCACGCCACCCGTGAAGGTGAATTCGTCTCGCACGCCGCCGGACCGGGCAAGGAGGGAAAACGCCCTCTGCACGATGGCTTTGTGAAGTCCGGCCAGGATGTTTTCCTGTTTCTCTCCCAGATTCAGGTATTCCCTCAGTTCGGCCCCGGCAAAGACTGTACAGGTGCTGCAGATGTTGGATTCGTATTCAGCATCCAGGGCCATGGGACCCAGTTCGGTAACGCTCATGCTCATCTCGTCTGCGATATACCCCAGATACCGGCCGCAGCCGGCGGCGCATCGATCGTTCATCTGGAAACTGGTGACAAACCCATGCCGATCCACCTGAATGGCCTTCGTGTCCTGACCGCCGATATCCAGAACGGTGCGGGTCCGCGGAAAACAGGCATGAGCCCCCAGGGCATGGCACAGAATCTCCGACTTTATGTGGGTCTGGTCAAAAGGAAGGAGCTGCCGGCCGTAGCCCGTTCCGATATAGTCGGCCGGTTCCAGACTCACGGTGGCGGCATCCTCCAAAAAGCCGGCTACAACCGACCACGATTCGTCCATCGTTTCAGGAAGAATACCCAGGGCCCTGTCTGTGAGTTCCGCGAAATCGAAATCGATGACCATGTTTTCCACTCCCACGATGGAACGGTCGTAGAGGGCGGTCAGCTGGTCGAAGAGATCCTTTGGGAGATCCTCGATATGTTTGAGATAGCCTTCACCGAAGAGGTCACGGAAGAATTCCATCCTCGTGCCCCCGCCTTCCGCGAAAAGTTTCTTTTTCGCGTTGTCCTCAATCAGGGGCTCAACCCGGTCCAGGTGTGACAGGATATTCCTCCGGACCGGCCCGTCCGGCATGTCTCCAGCCTTTCTTCTCATCACGTCCATCAACCGCTGAAACCGCTCTCTGAATTGAAGATACCGGAATCTCCCCTCGAGACCGGAGAAAACTTCCTTCCAGTTACTGTGGTCTGCTTCAGAGGCCTCCACCTTACGTCGAAGGAGAGTGAAGCGGGAATTGAATTCCCCCTCCATCCGGGCGATCTCCGCCGCCACCTCGTAGTCCGCCCGGGTGTTGGTGATCCCCCGGCCTATGATTTTCCCCCTGTCATCCATGTACACGGCTTTGGATGTGGTGGAACCCAGGTCGATTCCCAGATAGACCTTCATGCTGCCGCTTTCTCCCTGGAACCCAGGGAAATGCGCTGCTCGAGCATCTGAAAGAATGAATCGAGACGGTTCTTGATATTGGAATAGGAATAGTAACGGGGATCCACCAGGTCCGTTTCGATGAATCCCACCGGTATTCCCAACCGTTCCTCCAGGTTTCGCATCATCACCAGCTGCCCCACAGAAAAGGAATTGCAGCTCTTTATGGAGTTCACCAGCAGTCCGTCGGCGTGGTAGGCGGTGATGAACCGTTCCAGCAGGTCGATTCGCCGCGGAAGGTTCCGATTGGTGTAACACCCCAGACAGTACTGGGCCAGATTCACCAGAGGGTTCCGGGAGGAATGGCGAAACCCGTCGTCGTACACCCCTCCCACGCGGGTATAGGTCGAACCCACGAAAACGGCACCCAGATCGTAGAAAATCTTCCAGAAGTCCCGGAAATGAGTCCAGTTGGGCGGTCCCTCCACCACCAGACGGTAGCGTTCTTCTTCAAGCACGCCCTCGGGAGTGATGGGACCCGTGCCCCCTTTCACCCTCCCGGTCACCTCCTCCAGGAGTTCTTCGTAGTACTCCACGCAGGCCTGACTACCCCGGAACGAGGTGAAAATGGGACCGATGTAATAGACACCGCCGAAATAGGCGTCAATGGGAGAGGGGCGATGGCGGGCGGACTCGAACACCTCCACCAACAGGTCCTCCGCCCGGCCTGAAAGATCCAGTTTTTCTGAAAGGGTGTCCATGTCCAGTTTCTTCCCCGAAACCTTCTCCAACTTCGGAATCACTTCCCTTTGAAGCTGATCCACAATATAGGTGACGGCCCCGGAATCCACTCCGTCCCCGTCCATGTAAGGAATATGCAGCATGGCAATCTCTGCACCGGGATAGAGGTGTTTGAGGTTTTCGAACCACTTCATGAACACAAAACATCCGGTGTAGCTCAACAGAAGAAGGTCGGGAGGGGGGAGCCTCTGCCCCGTGGGACCGGTATTGCCCTGGAGCATCATGCCGATATCACATTTCACGTAGGAGCAAACATCCTCCGAAAACCCTCTTTCCTCCGCCTCCCGGATGTAGTCCCGTGATTTCTGTCTCATGCCGGACTGAAGGGCGTTGATCTCGGGGTAAACGGGGAGCATACCAAAAGCTGATATCAGTTCGGCCAGATTCCCGGGGACAAAGGTATAGACCACCTTGGTTCCCGTTTCCTTCACCTGGGAGAGGGCCATGAAGTGATCGGCCAGCATCCTTTTCTGCCGGATCATGCTGTTTTCTTTTTGAATCTTCATCCCTCAGGAGTGCAGGATCAATCCTGCACCCCTTACTCCCATAGTTTGATCATGTCGGCAAAGGTGCCTGCCTGTTCTTTGATGACATGGAACTGTCCCAGGTTCTCATGATACTGGAAACTGAAATGGCGGATGTGGTGTCTGTCCATGGCTTCCTCCAGCCTGGGCCTGTCCAAAAGGGCTGGATCGCAGAAACTGGGTGCACAGAAAATAACGCCCTGGGCATCCCGGTTCTGAACCTGCCGGGCGAAGGCGTCCTCCTTGGGCCGGTCACCGTCATAGATGGCAGAAGAGACGGTGCCCGCCTTCAGATAAGTCTCCACCAGCACGCCCAAGGGGTCATCGGTGTCATCGGCCAGGGCCCCAGTGATCGACCTTGACCCCAACTGGAAGTCGTCGTCAACTACGTAACACCCGGCATTCTCAATGGTCTTGATCAATCCCAGAGGGGGCTGTTCGCAGAATGACCCTGATATGACAACCCGTATCTTGTCCTCAGGCTCCCGGTCCACCTTCTCCAGGATTGAGAGGACCCGGGTGAGAAAATCATTGTGGTCCTCTACACTCATGATGTAGCCCGCCCGCAGTACCAGGTAATGATCTACCGCGGAGATCCGGTGGGGAACCTGGGCCCTGAAATCGGACAGTCTTTTGACCAGACGGCGGTTCTCGTTGTATACCCTTATGGCCCGGTTGAGCCGGTCGATGGTCACCCGGCGACCGTTCAGTTTCTCCAGATGTTTTGCCAGGAGTTCAAGCTGGCGACGGTAGAACTGCCCTCCGGTGGACGGATCGAGATTCTGGGGAAAGTCAAGATAGAAAACGAAGGACTGGGGAAAATGCAGCCGGAACACTCCCGACAGGTTGCGAATGACGTCACAGATGGAGGGAAACAGAAATCCATCGAAATCCTTGAAATTCCCATCCAGGGCCATTTCTATGACCGTGCGGGGCAGGTGACAGATATACGATTGGAAAAAGGCATCCCCTTTGACCACGGACACTCTCTCCCCCCCTCCGAAGATTCCCACGGGAAGCATACCGGCCGCATGGATGATCTCCCTGGGGACATAGATGGGCAAAAACCCGATGACCCTGCGGTCCGTCCCCTGTTTCTTCCACTGGGTGACGTAATCGAAGGAAAGGTCCTCGTAGAGATCCCGGGCCAGCTCCATGGCTTCAGGATAGGTCTTAGGGACCACCGGGCTCCTCCCCATTGGATTTCTGCCAGATCCGGTTGAGCATCCCCCGGAACTGTCTCAGCTGTTCCGGGGTCAGGACGCTGACCAGGTCACTGTCCACGGAGGTGGCAATTTCGTCCATACGACCAAGCAGTCTGCGTCCCTTGGGTGTGAGATACAGTCTCACCACCCGCCGGTCGGACGAGGTTCGCCTCCGCTGGACCAGTCCATCCTTTTCCAGCCTGTCTGCCAGTCC
>JBHIAI010000018.1:0-21974 GCA_046861655.1 Fidelibacterota bacterium
AATCAGGGAACGGTCTGTCCCCGTTGACAGCACGCTCGAACAGCTTCCTATCAGGACATCATTGGGTTGAACCCCCGGTGAGGGGATTTCTCCCATATCAATCTTTCCGGATCTGGGGTCAAGTGTGATCTGCTTCATAGGCTCATACCTGTGATCAAAGGAGAACTTCTAGACCGCCCTCAAGAGGCCGGGGACATCACGCTCCCCCGCAGCTTGGTGAGGAGAGGTCTCACATTCATGCCGAATTCTTCCTCTCTATTCAGTGAGAGGGCAAGCTGGCGGGCCCTCCTTCCCACCTCTACCGCCTTCCCTTTGTGATTCATAAGATAGGTAACGAGGGGCTGCATTTCACCGATGTCATGTACTCTGAAAAAGTGGGTACCATGAACACCTTCGATACCTTCAAGGCCCTTAGATGTGGATATTAGAACTTTCCCTGCCAGCATTGCAATGATACTCTTCAATTTGATGCCTGATCCCCGTATCTGGGGATTGATGCATATAGCACCTTCCGACAGCACATCCGCATCATTCTCTACGTATCCTCTACCCTCTATGTTCTGGGCAGGAGACCCAAATCTGTCCGTGTAGCGTCCAGCCAGCACCAGTCTGGCACTGCTGTCCTCCTGAACAATGGACTTCCACACACCCTGGATGAACTTGATCAGTCCGTGTCCTTTTCTAAGGTCAGCCGACCCTACATACACAACGGTACGGAGGTCTCCAATGGGCACATTCCTGTACGGATCGGGGTTCACACGCACCCCTAAGATTCCGTCACAGATTTTCCCATACCTCCTTCGATACTCAGCCGAATCCCTGGAGGAAATTGCCCAAACTGCGTCCACATAGCTCAGAATGGAATACTCGAACTTTCTCAATTTCTCCAATTCCGTCTTCCAGGCAAGCCGCGTGGCTATCCCCCCCTCCTTGTCAAACCCCTCAAAGATCTCTCCCCCTATGTTGTGACTTCTCAGGACAAACCGGCCAGGGGGCAGCCTCCTTTTCAGCGCTGGGAGATGGTAAGCGGCGGGAATATCTTCGAAAACTACAACCATGCCATCAGCAGGAGAGGAACGTGAGATACAGCGAACAAGTTCCTCCGTCACTTCCCTCGAAGCGTACTGCTGAATCGAAGCGGGACATGGTACAGAAAGGCTTTTCAGGAACCGCTTCCATTTCGACGCCTTTGTCACCGGTATCTGCTTCCAGGTTACGTCTGGATAGGAATCTCTGAGTTCCCCTGGGAAGGGATCAGGGGTCACAGCAAAGTAGTTGACGTCCGAAAAGACCCCGCAGTATTCTTTCAGCGAACTGGCTACCGCAATCCCATAGCCACGGTCCGGGCGAGGCCACGATTTTGCCACTACGAAGAACGGGCCCACTTACAGGTGCTGCCTGAAAATTCTGAGTGAAAGCCTGGGACTATTCCTGACATAGATGGCCGTGAGGATCGCGGTAAGGGCAAAACACAGTCCCATCCGAAGAGTCACTGACGACGTCAAACTGGCGGTCACACTGTACAGGCCTGCTATACCCACCACGGCGAACACAAGGTCTCTGTAAAGACTACGATGAAGACGGGGCACGTTCAAGAGGTGTCTGATGACTGCGATGCTCATCACGCATGCTGCGACGTGACCCAGAAGAAAACTCATGGATCCCGCCATAAGGGGACCGACCCCCAGAGACCTCGCGGCCGCGAACGTCAGGGCAAGAACCAGAACGGAAACAACAAAAATCAACGAATTGTATCCTCTTTCTGAAGCCGCATCAATGGGGCCCCTGAGAATTCCCACCACGGCATAGAAGGGAATGGTCAAAAGAATCGTCCGTACCGAGCGTGCCCCGGTTTCCGAAATATCATTGAGCCAGAGCCTGAGGATTTCCGGCCCGAAAAGTGTGAGAGAAACAGCGACAATCGTTCCCAGCAACAAACCCATTTCCGTTAGTCGACCCAGGTAATGGCTTACTTCAGACTCCCGTTGTTCTCCGAGAGCCTTCGACACCCGGGGCAACAGAACGAGACCCAAAGGACCAACGACGATCAAGAAGATCCGCACCAGACTTATGCTGGAATTCAGGAAGGCCAGATCCCTGTAGGATACCTGCGATGCCACCATGACGGGAACCCCCGCCAGGAGAATGAACTGGAAAACGAAGCTCGGTACCCTCTCCGTACCGTAGGACCAAAGTCTTGCCACTTCGGCCCTTCTTATCTTTCTCGGATCCAGACCCTTATTCCTCAGCAGGTACCCCCAGCCAGTCGTCACAAGCAGCCCAACCCCCAGGACAAGGAGAGCCACATCCAACTCCATGACGAAAAAGAATACACCTATGGGCAGAAGAGCGGATCCCGTTATTTGGAAAATGTTGCCTCCAACGATGTTGAGGTGACCCCGGAACAGTCCGTAGGTCAGATTCTGCATGCAGACACCCAGCGTGAAGACGTAGATGGGCAGAGCAAGTTCCGGCCTGAATCCGGGGACCAGGTTCCTCGATATGAGAAAAGCCAGAACGGCGGTGACCGGCAGGGTAAACGTCAGAAACGTGAAAACGGCTCCGTGTCCAAAGAACCCCCTGGGGTCTTTGGCGACGAAATTGGGAAGGCCCACATTCATCCCGAGAAGAAGGATGCCAACCATAGCATAGCTGGTTCTTCTGATGAGAAGGTACTCACCCAGAGTTTCCATGCCGTGGACCCTGGCCATGTACCCATTCAAAAAGAGAACACCAAGAATAATTCCCAGGGCGTTCAGGACCGTAATCGTGATGTCTTTTTCGAGGCTGAGGGTCTTTGAAAGGACTCTAAACAAATCTCCACCCTGCGGGGATCAGGCCCTACGTCTGCCGGCCCGGGTCATAGACGACTTAGACAACACCAGATTTGGGCTTTTCGTACCGGGTACGAAAGGACGTGATCATCCAGAAGGCGAGCACAAACAGGATGATTCCGTGGCTTATGATCAGTATCGGAAAATTCGCGCCGGCAAAGTAAAACGAGAAGGACATGGCAAGGACCGTGACAGTTGTGACATATATGACATCCTTCAGATAATGGCAAGTTCTCAACAGGACCCAGTAGATGTAATGGGTAACCATCCCCACCAGAAGGGACGAAACGATGATTCCCACCCACCCGAAATCAGCCCAGAAGAAGCTCATGTAGTTGGCACTGGCCAACCCCGCAGTGACTGTGCTCACGTCCAGGGTTTGAAAGAGCCAGTTGGCCACAGGAAAATGTCCCTCCGGGTGGAGCCAGGAATAAAGGTGGGAGGTTCTCCCTCCGAGAAACGAGTGATACGTGGGAAAGATCTCGAAGTATTTTTTCAGGACCCAGGCCGGAACGTAGAATGTTCTCAGCCAGAGAAGGTACAAGACCCTGGAAAATGTGAAGGGAACCCCCGCGGTAAACTTTATCACGATGTAGGGGAAGGCGAATACAGCCGCCATGGAAACGGCCATCAGTCTCGTGGAGATTCTCCCCCTGTTCTTCAGGAAAAAGAACAGAGCTAATGCCAGAACCAGAGCTGCTGTGTGGGCTTTGGCGATGGTCAGGGAATTATTGAAAAGGCCAAACACCAGGAACACAACAAACAGAACTCTGAACCTTCGTTCCCTCGTGATAACCGCCATGAAAAGGCTGGCGATAACACCCACTCCGTAAAGCGCTGTCCGTGCCCACGAATACAGGTAAATCTCCACGGCGGGAATGTCGAGAAGGTTGATCGACTCCAATCTGAGCCACGCCAATTTCACTTTCTCCCCCGGATTCAGAATAAGTTCAATGAGGGGAACGCTTTCCATTCGCGAAATGTGCCTACCCATAATGGCCAGGCATACAACAAGCAGAATGATCAGGAACACGTAGACCCTTTGGGAACTAACAGGTCTAACCAGGTTCTGACGACCGAGTCTGCCGACTTGATCCAGGTCAATACGGAAGAAGTAGTTCGCGAAGAGCAAACCCAGAGGGAATAGGAGGTAGAAAGAATTGACCGCGTAGAAAAACGTGTCCGCCGCTCTGGAGGGCTCATTGAGCACCACCCACACACTCGGAATAGCAAGCATGGCCGTGAATGAGACGTAAGCAACCGCAGGAAAGGAGAGAATCCGAAGTCCCGAAAGGCCGTAAATCTCTGCCCGCTCATAGATCAGAATCTCATACAGGAAAATCGCCACCGTCAGCGTGCAGGCGAGAGATCTAACGGGTTCGTCGAGAGAGAGGAAGAAAAGAAAAAGGACGGGCAAAACCACAAGGAACACGGTGTCCAGACGCCGGGTGTTTCCTGGGGTCAACCAGCGCTCAGGCCAGAAAAACGCCAGCTTCCGTCTGCGCTGTGCTACCGCTTGTGCTTCCATTCCATGATAGGCAGGATGAGAACTCCCCGTGGTTCCCCTGAAACCAAAAACAGGCTAACGCTCAAAGAACCTCAAGGACCCAGGTGAGAAAACGTTCAGGAGTTCACCTAACAGAAGAATCGAGCTCCTTCCACCGCTCCCAGAATAAGATACCGACCACCGAAAAAACAGAGGACAGCACAAACGATATGATGACCATGAGAGTCCGTTGCGGCCTGTACTTCTTCTCGGGTTCCTTAGCCCAATCAAGGACCTGAATTGTGGGGGTGTCCCTCGCCTCCTGAATTCTCGCCTGTTCATACTGCTCCACGAGGAATGCATACAACTGGTTTTGCACCTCAAGGTCCCGTTCCAACCGGACAAGCTGCATGCTCAGATCGGGGACTTCAGACAGGATCGGAAATGGACCTTTTGGACCGTCCGCATCTGCGGGCAGCCTGTCTTCTATGGAAGCCAGTTTTTCCTTCGCCGATGCAATTTCCAATTCCAACCGCTTCAGCTCCGGGCTGTCGGGATTCCTGAGAGCCTCCAGGGCTTCGTAGGTCACCTCATTCGTCAGGATCATGGCATTCAACTCAGCCGCCATCTTGATGGTGGCCTCGGTCTGAACGGGAAGGGAAATAGTGCCGTAACGCTCCTGGAAACTCCGAAGTTTTTCTTCCGCCCTGTTGAGATCCCTTCGATTCCGTTCCAGTCTATCTTCAACAAAAGTCCGCTGAAGCCGGGCACTGGTGGAGTTCAGTTTCTTGTTAACCAGGTCCACTTCCCTCACCAGGCTGTTTACCATGCCAGTGCACAACTTTCGGGCGTTGCTGTCCGACCGATCACCAGGAAACCACTGGGTCTTAGCATCCATATCAATGCGTATGGTACCCTCCTCTTGCAGACCAAAATGAAGGTCACTGTCCAGGGCGGCAAGGGCTTCCTCCATGGTTTCTACGTCGTATACCCGCATAAGATCGAATTCTTCGACGATTTTTTCCCTCACCGTCCGGCTCGCGAGTATGGCCAGGAGACGATTCGTATCCGTCGTATTCCTTCCGATATCCAATCCAGAAAGAGGAAGGCCTTGAAGGGCTTGGAACAGTCCGGTCGGCTCCTCCGATTCAGAGGGCATGATCACCGCAGTCGCCCTGAATGTCTTCGGCATGATGAGACTGATGACCGCCACGATAACACAGGTGAAAAAGACCAGGGCACCAATTCTTACTTTATACTTTAGGAGGTGGCGCACATAGGCCAGGACCGGTACGTCACCTCTTGCCTTAACAAGAGGCTCCTCCGTCAGCAGGCGGCCCGTGTCAGACACCAGCCCGTACCGTTTCAAATCGGCAATCCGGTTCCGCAGCGTTTTCTCGTTCATCCCGAACTCGGCTGCGATTCTTCCTCTTTCAGCCTTATTGACAACAATCTCCGGGTACCGCCTGATCAGTTCAAGGATGGTTTTTTCGTGCTCGGTTAGACTGGGCATGAGCCTACTTTATGGCAGCCAAATAGATCAGATAAAAGGTAGACACCAGGGTGGACAGGGCCTCAATAACACTGGTGTCCCCAAAAAATCGACTCTGAAGGTTTTCGGGGACGTATATGGTATCCCCCGGCCGGGCATAGTTATCAAACCGATATCGATCTTCTTGCTGGAACGGAAGACGTCTACTTTGCTCCCACTTCCCGTATCCAGAACACCCCCGGCCATGCCAATATAGTCGCTGATCGAATACCCCGGAAAATACCGGAACGCCCCTGGATACTTCACGAATCCCGTCACGAAAACGGCATTCTTATTGTAGGTAATGAATTCTCCCGCCTCCTGGGAATACCCCGGAAGAAAAGGGACTTCAATCCGGTCGTCTTCCTGAAAGGTAGGATTCTGGGGAATATCCCCATTCATGAGGAATCGCTTCAGCGATACCGTTTCGGTCCTGTCCCCGCCGTGGCGGAACACCTCTATGTGTTCTTCGTCGGCGTACCGGTGGAGTCCACCTGCAGCTTCCACAACCGCCGTCAATCGGTCCACCGGCGTCGCCTCCACAAACCCCGGCTCCTGAACCGCCCCCACCACCAGAATCTGGAATCTCCTCAAACGCGCCAGGGTCACGTCCACCACGGAGTTCCGGTAGGCCCTCCCCTGTACGTACTCCCTGATCACCTCGGCGGCTTCGGAAACGGCCATCCCCGCCACCGTTATGATCCCCACCGTTGGAATCAAGATGTCACCCGCAGGGTTTACCTTCACGCTGAAGGTTAGACTTTCGGTGGCAATGATATTGATACCCACGATGTCTCCCGGCCCCAGGATGTACGAATCGGGATCAATAGGCCTTTCTATAGGGATGATCTCCAGAATCTCTTCGGGCTTCACCTCCTCAATGACCGGCTCCTTGAACTCCGTCTCCTCTTCGCCAAAAGGACGAAACCGGGCGGAGGTCTGGGCCCACGATAGGGTCAGGGAAGCGAGCAGGATTCCAATAAACAAGTTGACTGGTTTCTTCATGGACATGACTCCAAAAACGAAAGTGTCATGAGGACACTCCACTACACCTCAAGGGGATACTGATTGCGGTAATACTCTAGGAACTCGCCCGACTTGATCCGGCGCCACCACGACTCATTCTCCCGGTACCACCCCACGGTCTTCTCCAGGGCCTCCTCAAAATCATGAGCAGGACTCCAACCCAGGGCCTGCAGCTTGGAGCAGTCCAGGGCATACCTCCGGTCATGGCCCTTTCGGTCCTTTACGTGCCGGATAAGATCTTCGGACTTTCCCACGTAGGAGAGAATCAGGCGGGTGATCTCAATGTTTTCCTTCTCATTGCCTCCGCCGATATTGTATACATCGCCCCTCTGGCCCTTCTCAAGTAGAAAATGGAGGGCCGAACAGTGATCCCCCACGTACAGCCAGTCCCGAACGTTCCGGCCATCCCCGTACAGCGGAAGAGGGCGGTCCTCCAGGGCGTTGGTGATAAACAGCGGAATCAGTTTCTCCGGGTACTGGTAGGGCCCAAAATTGTTGCTCGCCCGGACAATGATTACCGGCAGACGGTAGGTAACATAATAGGAATAAGCGAGCCTGTCCCCCCCGGCCTTGCTGGCTGAATAAGGACTGCTGGGCATCAGTGAATCCGTTTCCCGGAACTTCCCTTCCCGAATGCTTCCGTACACCTCGTCCGTGCTTACCTGGACGAAGAGGTCCACCCCATGTCTTCTGGACGCCTCCAGAAGCACGAACACCCCAAACACATCGGTTTGAATGAAATTGTCGGGTTGACCGATGGACCGGTCCACATGGCTCTCGGCGGCAAAGTTCACCACGACATCCGGATGAGTGTCCGCAAAGATCTTGTCCACCAATGCTCGATCGCAGATGTCACCCCGTACAAAATGATACCCGGGATGGTCTTCCAACCCGGAGAGGTTTTCAAGATTTCCTGCGTAGGTGAGCTTATCCAGGTTCACGATTCGATCCGAGCCCTCCGTCTCGAGGAGATACCGAACGAAATTGCTCCCTATGAACCCACACCCGCCTGTGATGAGATAGGTGGTCACTCCACTCCCGCCCAGTCGAATCCTATGGTGGAATCGTTCCACGGGATCCGCTCTTCATCGGGGTTGTCACGGTCATAACTGCGGGTGCTGTGGTAAAACAGCAGCACCGGCTCTTCACTGACCACCTTGTAGCCGTGGGCCACGCCAGAAGGAATAAGAATCACCTTGTAATCGTCTTTTCCTGCGGTAATGGCCTGGGTGAGCCCAAAAGTGGGAGACCCTTTCCTCAAATCGTGAAGAACCACCACGGCTTTCCCCGTGGCTACGAACCAGAGGTCATCCTGCTTTCTGTGCCAGTGAAAGGCCTTGATGGTCCCTTCGTAGGCCACGGTGAAAGTGGATTGTCCAAAGTGTGACATAAGCCCGTCATCCTCACGAACCACCTCCATCAGAAACCCAGGTCTGGCCGGAGAATCCTCCAGGTCCGGAAGGTCCGAATGGAGGGTGAGCTTCTTGATGACAACCCCGTCAATGCCGCTCATCCGCTGTTCCCTCTGCCCATACTTTCGAACCTGAAATTCAGTCGCTTCAACTCAGAAGGATTCAATATGTTTCGGGCGTCCACCATGGCTCTTTGCTTCACCAGACCGGCCACCGCCTCCAGATCCATGCCCCGGAATTCATGCCATTCGGTCATCACCACGATGGCTTCCGCACCCGTCACCGCTTCATCCAGACTCTCGCAGTATTCGACCTGAGGAAACAGGGCCGCCATGTTGTCCATGGCTTCCGGATCGAAAGCCCTGACCCTTCCCCCCGAGTCTAACACGTGTTGAATGACCGGAATGGCGGGCGACTGGCGAACATCGTCGGTGTTGGACTTGAACGCCAGACCCAGGACGGCTATGGTCTTCCCTTCGATGACATCATCGAGGACACGCTCCAGCTTCGCAATCACTCGCTGCCGTTGATGCTCATTGGCCCTGACAGCGGCCTTGATGACACCCAGCTCCACCCCTCGCTCTTCCCCCTGATGAACGAAGGCCAGCGTATCCTTGGGAAAACACGATCCCCCAAACCCCGGACCTGGATGCAGGAACTTGGGACTGATACGACCGTCAAGGCCCATGCCTCGTGCCACAACATGAACATCGGCCCCCGTCGCATCGCAGAGATTGGCCATCTCGTTGATAAACGAGATCTTCGTCGCCAGAAAGGCGTTGGAAGCATACTTGATGGTTTCGGCCGTCACTATGTCGGTAATCACCATGGGCGTTTCATTGATAAAGAGAGGCCGGTATACCTCCCTCAAGATTCCCAGCGCCCGGTCGGAATCACTCCCAATGACCACACGGTTGGGAATCAGGAAGTCCCTGACTGCAGCCCCCTCCCGGAGAAATTCCGGATTGGAAACGATATCGAAATCGTGATCCCCAGCCGCATGCTCACGAATCATGCTTCTCACCAGCTCACCGGTCCCGATGGGAACCGTGCTCTTGGTGCAGATAACCTTGTATCCGTTCAGATTCCTCCCAATGGTCCTGGAAACCTCCTTCACCGCGGACAGATCTGCCTTCCCGTCCTTCCCTTCCGGAGTCCACACCGCAATAAAGATCACCTCCGAGCTCCTCACGGCGTTACCCACATCCGTGGTAAACCTCAGCCTTTCTGCCTCAACATTTCTTGAGACCAGCTCAGCCAGCCCGGGCTCAAAAAACGGAATTTCACCATTCTGGAGCTGACCGATTCTTTCTCCGTTTACGTCGGAGCAAATGACCTCGTTGCCGAAATCTGAAAGACCAGCGCCACTCACGAGGCCCACGTAGCCCGTGCCGATGATTGCGATTTCTTTCATACCTTATGCACTACGATTGGACCTGAAAACTACCATCCTGCAAAGGGAATGTCAAACACTTAGGAGTGCAGAATTCCAACAAAACCCTGCACTCCTGGGGACCCCTATTGCAGGCCGAAAAGCCTGCGAACAGTCCACTCGGCCGTGAGGAACACGATCAGGACAATTCCCAGAGGAAGCCAGTGACTGACATGGAAGGTCCTGGCGGTCCTCGTCACCCGGGAGGAAAAGGTTACGTATTTCCCCACTTCCAACCTCCGGGACCAGGGCAGATACACGCCGCCGGTGGCTTCAGACAGATCCTTCAGGAGTTTTTCGTTCAGGAACACCCGGTTCAATTCTATCTGACTCTCTTCCACCCTGAATGTTCCTGTATGCCGCCCGAGGACAATTCCCTGGGCCTCGGCTTCAATGACATAGTTGTACGTCCCAGGTCTGGCCGCGAAGAGGGTGGCCTCCCACCCTTTGTCAGGAGAAAACGCCAGAGGGTACGAGCGGATGTCACCAGTTTCCCGGTCTTCCAGGAAGAGGGTAACCTCCAAATCTTCCGATGGGAATTGCCCCAGGTCCAGTACAGACCCGGAAACATAGATCGTTTCCCCCTGCTGGTACGTGGACTTGTTCAGCCGAACGTAGACCCCGTCATCCCCTCCCTTCTTCGCCAGCCAGCTGAGGGCCCTTTCCCACCATCGTTGAGTGAAATCTGACGTCTCCGTAAACTGGGTTTTGAAGTGAAGTTGCCAGAGATCGGCGGAGGTAAACGTCACCACCCGGAGGACCTTCCCCGGTGCCTGGGGGAGGGCCACCGTTCCAGCCGTAAACAGCGGAATTCTCCCGGGGCCCTCCAGGTATGCCTGGACGGAAACTCCTTCGGATACGGGTGCAGCGAGTAGGGTCGGTCTCAAGGGAGGAAGGGAACCCGGGGAAGGACTTTCTCTAGAGAGAACCCCGGCCCCGGAAAAAATAGCATGGCTGAACCTCTCCTCTGAAAATCCTACAGGATAGGGTCGATCCGGATCCACCTCTGCTTCCAGCGGTTCAAGCCCAAGCAGAGGCATGAATACTCGGAAATCCCCTCCCGAAACATCGGGGCCCGCAACGAAGGCCAGGGCAGCGGGGAATCGCTCCAGTTTTCGGGCCAGATCATTGATCCACTGCCCCGGAATGGAATTCTTTCCAAGATTGTCCAGGACGATCACGTCGTAGTTTGTCCCCCAGAACGATACCAGGGGAGGAGACCACCGGTTCCCCAACTTGACGAAGTGATCGATCTCAAACCCGTCCGATCTCCGAAGAACCCGCTTTAGAAACATCGTATTCGGCGATGGCGTTCCCGTCAGCAGCGCCACCCGGAATCGATCCTTGAGGGTCGTAATCACGAAGGTGGCACGGTTGTTCAGAATGTTGATTTCGTCCTTGAGGGAGGATACCTGTACTCGGTACTCCTCTGTCCCGGGATTCTCCAGACGGAACTGGAACCTCACCGTCCTCACCGACCCCCGTCCCTCCAGCATGACTACCTTCGAACCCAGCAGTTTCTTCCCCCGGTTGAGGGTTACGTGAACCCTCTGCCTGAACTGTCCCACCGACGAAATGAACACCGTGGCCGTGGGCGCATCTCCGCGAACACCCACCATCGGGACCTCCACTTTTTCCACATGAATATCGACCATGGGGGTGAGTTCCCCTATCCCTATGGTGTGAACGGGGACGTCCAAATCCTTCGCCAGGTCCCGGGGATCGCCCCCCATCGTTATCTGTCCGTCCGTTACCACCACGATCCCCGCCAGGTACTCCTGACCGGGGACGTCCTCAAAATCCTTCACCACCCGGGAAAGATGGGTGGTCGGTTCAGAGAAATCCAGATGAAAGTCCTCCTCGTCAATCCTCTGAATCTCCGATCCGAAGGAATACAGGTCCACCCGGGGGGCGTCCGCTGAATGGTTTCTGGCAGCATCCCGAAGCAGGGAGGCTATTTCCCGGTACCCATTCGTAAGCGAGCTGCTGGAAATGGTCTGGTGATAAGCCGCGCTGACAGAATTGTCAAGAAACACTTTCACAACGGGTTTTCTCAACCGCACGGACGTCCACGAAAGGACCACGTCAGAAAGGAGCACAACCGAAAGGAGAATGATCCCGGCCCGGAGCAGGGCGGGAATGAGATACCGCGTACGCTCCCGGCGTCTGTGAATCCCGTAGCTCCAGATGGCCAGGACCAGCCCCAGCAGGAAAACCGGCGGAAGGATCCAGACGGGAATCCCGTCGCCGGCAGAAAAAAAACTGGTCATGGATCAGCCGGAAAGCCGCAGATTGGGAACGACGGTCAGATCGAGGGGCATTTCCCCGGGGGATTCCTCCAGATATCTTTCGCCCAGGAAGGCCACCATGGCCCCGTTGTCCGTGCACAGCGGCGCAGGGGGGTAAAGGACTGCACAATCCGTCAGTACGTTCCGGGCGAGGATCCGGAGCTGCTCATTCGCGGCGACTCCCCCTGCGATGACCGCCACCTGGATCCCCGTTCGTTCCACCGCCTGCTTCAGTTTGGACACGAGAACGGATACGATCGCTTTCTGATAGCTTGCCGCCACATCAGAAAGACTATCCCCTTTCGGGGGGGACTCAAGCTTTTTCACATAATTCAAAAGAGAGGTCTTCAGTCCGCTAAAACTGAATTCAATGGCGTTTGATGTCAGGAACGCCTGGGGAAAATCCACCGCGTCCTCATTGCCGCCCCGGGCCGCCCTCTCAATGACAGGACCTCCGGGAAAACCCAGCCCCAGTATGCGAGCTCCCTTGTCAAAGGCCTCCCCCGCCGCATCATCCCGAGTCTCTCCCAGAAGATCGTAACGGCCCAGGCCATCCACCCTCCAGATCTGGGTGTGGCCCCCGGAAACCAGGAGGCAAAGAAAAGGGAACTCGAGATCCGGATAGGCAATGAAATTGGCAAAGATGTGAGCTTCAATGTGATCGATTCCTAGACAAATAACGCCTGTGCCCCGGGCCAGCCCCTGGGCGAAAGAGACTCCCGTGAGAAGGGCACCCATGAGTCCCGGCCCCCGTGTGGCAGCAATGCCGTCAAGATCCTCCAGGGTGATTCCCGACCGGTTCAGAGAGGCTTGAACCACACGGGTAAGGAATCTCTCATGCTCCCTGGAGGCCACTTCAGGGACCACACCTCCGTACCGTGAATGGATACCCTGGGACGATACCACCGACGCAAGGATGACACCGTCCCTCGAAATGGCAGCCGCCGTTTCATCGCAGGATGTCTCGATACCGAGAACGGTCATTCAGTGATTCTGGCGACAACCAGTTCAATGCTGTTGGGGGAAAGGTCCCTCCACTTGATCACGTCCTCAGGGACCCTGACGGTGGGGGTGTAGTAGAGTTGATCCTTCTCCCACTGGGCCTGAAAATCCAGAAGAACCTCTATGGTAGAGGGCTGTAAAGCGCTGATGTAATCCACGCCGCCTGTTACCGCCAGGGATACCGTACTGGGGTTGGCAAAGACCCGGATGTCTTCCGGCTTATTGAGAACGACCACAGGAACCCCGCTGATGATCCTCTCCCCGATTTCCTGAATGTTCGCCTGCAGCCGGACGGCCGGAGGGGAAGCCTCAACTACCCGGGCGAAATCGAGATTCACCGGGAGAGTGACATCTACAGGATCCTGCATGTTAAGATACTCCGCGAATTCCGTCTCGACCGTATCCACCTGCCGTATGATTTCCTTGGGACCTTTGAGTTCGATGGTCTCCGGGTCCACCGATAATGATCCCACCTGAATGAATCCCTGCGCTGGCTCCACCACAATACCGGCGACCACCTGGACCGGCTTGATCATGTAGTCGGTCAGGTCAATATCGATGGAAAGGGGATCCACCACCTCCACGAATTCAATCTCGAACCCTTTGGGAACCACTATGTTCTGATGGTACCGGTCGTAGTACTCGTTGAGATCAAAATGGTATTCCGTGCTGATGCGTTCCAGGTCGAGCACCAGCTTGAAATCGGTAATGGACTTCAGGAGCAACGACTTCAGGAGGGCACGGCCGGTGCCCTGGAATCTTACATGGGCCGTGTGAGGGGTCTCCCAGCGAAGGGTCTTACCCTCTTTGATATTCCGGATCTGGATGGGAATCTCAATAACATGACTGTACTCGTGCTCCGAGATGACAAACAACCAGAGAATGGCGGCAAAAAGTCCGGCCCCTACCCAGATGCGAAGATTTCCCACCTCCACCACATTCCTGAGTGAAGACGGCTTTGCCATCTAAGACGAGGGATCCGGTTGGTCCTGGTCATCGGTCTCGGTCCCGGCGGATTCGTCAGCGGATGCCTCGGCCGTTTCCACCAGATTCATCACCACCTTCTTGTCTTCCGCCTCTACCCTGACCACCTCTCCCGTGATCTGCGTTCCGGGCTCGAACTTCTCCAGGATCTCCTGTCTGTTCTTCCGGGGAAGGCTTCGAGCGGGAATGATTCCCTCCACATCCATCTCCAGCTGGAGAATGATCCCCTTGTCCAAAGAGCGGATTACCTCTCCCGAAAACGTTTTCCCGACTTCGAAATGCTGGGTGATGGCGGGCCAGGGATCCTCAGTGGTCTGCTTCAGTCCCAGGGCAATCCGCCGGCTGGTGGGGGAAACGTCTAGAATCCGTACCTCCACTTCCTCCCCCTTCTGTACCACTTCCCTGGGGTGCCGGATAACCTTGGTCCAGGACATGTCAGAAATATGAATCAGGCCGTCAATACCTTCTTCCATTTCCACGAAAGCACCGAATTGAGTCAGATTTCTTACCGTTCCCTTGTGAACGGAATCCACAGGATACCGGACGTCTACCCCTTCCCAGGGATCTGGCTGAAGCTGTTTGAATCCGAGGGCGATCTTCCTGTCTTCCTCGTCCACGCTGAGAACCTGGGCCTCAACTGTGTCGCCCAGCTCCACCACCTCTGACGGATGCCTGATGTTTCGCGTCCATGACATCTCGGATACGTGGACCAGTCCTTCTACCCCTTTTTCGATTTCCACAAAGGCACCGTAATTGGTCATGCTGACCACTTTCCCCTCCACCTTCTCGCCTACCTGATACTTGTCGGAGATGTTTTCCCACGGATGAGGTGTGAGCTGTTTAAGACCCAGGGAGATGCGCTGCCTCTCCTGATCCACATCGATAATCTTTACGTTGAGCTCATCGCCGATATTCACCATATCGGATGGATGATTGACCCTCCCCCAGGAAAGATCTGTAATGTGAAGGAGGCCGTCCACTCCTCCAAGATCTATGAAGACGCCGAAATCGGTGATATTCTTCACCCGGCCCTCCACAATCTGACCTACCTCAATCTCCTTGAACAGGGCTTTTCTCTGTTCCCGGAGGGTATCTTCAAGGAGGGCCTTTCTGGACAGGACGATGTTCTTTCTCAATCTGTTGAGCTTAACGATGCGAAACTCCATTTCCTGACCCAGGTACTGGTCGAAGTCCTGAACAGGCCGAACGTCAATCTGGGAGCCCGGTAAGAAAGCCTGTATGCCGTCCAGATCCACCACCATTCCCCCTTTGATCCGGCGGACAATTTTTCCGTCCACCGTCTCCTTGTTTTCATAGACCTCCACAATCTTGTTCCACCGTTTCATCCAGTCTGCTTTTTCCTTCGAAAGGATGGTTTGTCCACTGGAGTCCTCCATCCGCTCCAGGTAAACATCCAGAACATCACCTATGGATGGCGTTTCTTCATCCATGAAGTCCGAACGGGGGATGATTCCCTCAGACTTGAATCCGATGTCCATGATGATTTCTTTTTCGTTCTGACCGATAACCCGGCCCGTGACAATCTGGTGCTGACCGATATCAGAAAGGGTCTCCAAATACCTCGAGAGTTGATCGGGACCCACTTTTTCGTCTATGTCTTCGGTTTCCTCAAGGTCGCCATAGGTCACCCGTTTGACGTTTTCGAACAACTGGGGATCCAGGTAGTCCGTCGTTTCCGGACCGGCCAGGCTGTTGTCCTGTTCTGTGTCGCCGGAGGAACTCGCCTGGGCTTCCCCGTTAAGATCTTCGGTACCGACCTTCTCTTCCTCTTCCATTTACGTTTTGTCTCCTCTCTTTGCCAACCTCAACTTCACACGGTTGACAATGAATTGTATTTGCTCCTCGATGGTCAGGGCTGTGGTGTCCACTTCCACCGCATCCTCCGCCTTCAACAGCGGAGAATGACGTCTGCCCGAATCCTTCTGATCCCTCCGTCTAAGATCGTCAATGATCTCCTCCACGGGTTGCCGAATACCCAGTCTTTTGAGATCCTTTTGCCGGCGTCTGGCCCGGGTGGGGTAGTCCGCCACTAGATAGAATTTCAAGTCAGCGTCAGGGAACACAACCGTTCCCACATCCCGTCCCTCAACCACAGAGTCGTGTTTGCCGGCAAACTTTCTCTGAATGGCCACTAGGTTTTTTCTCACGGATGGGTGGGCACTCACCGTGCTCACATGAGCCGTGACATCCGGTCCACGGATCTTTTCAGAGACGTCCCCGGTCCCAAGAAAAATCCGTGTCCTGGAGTTCTTGGTCCGAAATGTAAGGCGTAGCGCGGGAAGGAGGTTCCCGATGGCCTGCTCGTCCCCGGGATCAATACCCGCCTCCAGAACGGCCAGTGTCACCGCCCGGTACATAGCGCCCGTATCCAGATAGATGAATCCCAGTTTCCGGGCGACCCCTTCTGCCGTGGTGCTCTTACCCGATGCGGCCGGACCATCAATCGCGACGATCACGCCGCGTCCCCAGCCGCCGGGCGGCCTGAGTGTGAAAACGTTAGAATCAAAGGTATGTTCTGAAGTTTCAAAAAGCTAAAAAATTTAATCACCCCTTCAGCAATACCCAAACACTATCCCCACCCTGGTTACTGGTTGCTGGTCCCTGCCTACTGCCAACTCGTCCTTTCCATCAATTCCTTCACCTCGGAGGACGTCAACTGTCTCCACCGACCCGGAGCTAACCCCTCCGCCCGGAATCCCGCGAAGGACTCCCGGTGAAGATGGATCACCCGGTAGCCGAGAGCTGAAACCATCCGGCGAATCTCCCGCTTTTTCCCGTGAGTGAGCCGCAGCTGAACGCAGGCTAACGATTTCCCGCGATCGCGAGAAACTCCTCCTTCTTGCCCCAATACCTGAGCCTGCCCCTTTTCCCCCTGTCCAATCTCAACACCCCTTTCGATTTTCCTGAGGTCTTTCTCCGGTATGGGCCTGTCTACAGTCACGTTGTAGATTTTTTCCACTTCGAATTTCGGGTGGGTGAGACGGTAGGCCAGATCGCCATCATTGGTGAGCAGCAAGACACCCGTGGTGTCCCTGTCCAGTCTGCCCACAGGGAACAGACGCTCCTCACTCTTTATGGGGTCGAGAACCGTCGGTCGGCCCCGATCATCCCGAACGGTCGTCAGGACCCCCTTTCGCTTGTTCAGAAGGACTACCACTGTTTCAACCGCCGGGAAAACCTGTTCGCCGTCCAGGGTGACTCTGTTGTCACGGGAAACCTCCTGAAAGGGATTCGTTACAGTCTCCCCGTTTACCTCAACCCTCCCTGACCGGACAAGATTCACGCTTTTTCGGCGGGAAGCAATCCCCGAAGCAGCAAGATACCGGTTAAGCCGCACTCCGTTCAACCGGAGAGAAGTTCCGATATCTCCCGGAGCTTGGGAAGGTCCGACAGCGAATCGATCCCGAAGGTCATCAGAAACGTGGGAGTGACCGCGTAGATCAGGGGGCGGCCGGGACCCTTGGCCCGGCCTTTTATCTTGATGAGGTCCTTCTCCAGTAGAGTCTTGATCACACTTCCACTGTCCACACCCCTGATACTTTCGATTTCAGCCCTGCTGACGGGACCCTTATACGCCACAACGGACAGGGCCTCCAGGGCAGCCCGGGAAATGGACGAGGCAGACGTCCGGGTCTGAATCCTCTGGATCCACGGCTCATATTCGGGCCGGGTGACCAGACGATATCCACCGGCAACCTTCTCGATGGTGAAAGAGTGATCCTCCTTCCCGTACCGTTCGTTGAGTGCAGATACGATGGTATCCAGCGACGGAGAATCGCCGTTGAAAACAAGATCGACCCTGGCCTGGGTCAATACCTCAGAAGATGTGAAAAGGAGCGCTTCGATGATTCGCTGTTCTTCCGTGATCATGCCCGGGACCGCCGCTAGGCCTCCGCCACCGGTTCCCGGGTTGTCTTCTCCACAAGAAAATCGTGGAATATGTCTTTCTGTCTCACGGTGATCTGACCGTCGCGGATGAGCTCCAGCATGGCCATGAAAGCCACGATGAGCTGCTGTCTCGACTCAAATTGGGGAAACAGCTCGGAAAACCTGTAAGATTTCCTGTCCACGAATTTCGCCATCAGCACGGCCATCTGTTCCCTCACAGTCACCAGATCTTGATTTACATCATAAGTCACGGACGGCGGCAATCGGTCCAACATCTGTTTGAACACCTCAACCAGATCAAAAAGCGATGTGTGCCCTAGATAGTGAAGGGGATCTCCCTTGAGCTCGTCGTCTGCCAACAGGGAGGGCCTCAGGAATACCCCTTTGCGGGCTTCGAACATCCGGCCCAGGTCGTCGGCTGCTTCCCGGTACCGCTGGTATTCCAACAACTGGTAAGCCAGCTCATTCCTGGGATCTTCCACCTCCCCCTCATCCTTCTCTTCAGGCCTGGGAAGGAGCATCTTGGCCTTGATCCGCATGAGAGTGGCGGCCATGACCAGAAACTCCCCGGCGATGGCCACGTTCAGGGTCTGCATGGCTCGAAGATAGGAAAGGTATTCCTGAGTAATCCTGGCGATGGGTATGTCCATGATGTCGATTTCATCCCGGCGGACAAAAAACAGAAGAAGGTCCAGAGGACCGCTGAAGGCATCCAGATGAACCCTGTAGTCCATCAGTCCCAGTAGTTTAGCCCCACGTTCTCACGGGCTTTCTTGAGGAATCCCTGAGCCACACCCCTGGCCTTTTCGGCCCCGTCCTTGAGGACGTCCACCACTTTTTCCCTGTCCTCCCATAAGGCCCGGCGCGCTTCGCGGTAGGATTCAAAAAAGTCCCAGATTACCTCAATAAGATCTCTCTTAACCTGGCTGTACTTTAGCCCCGGCTCCAGGAATCTCACCCTCAATTCTTCGGCTCCGGATTCATCCAGGAAAAGTGAGTAGATCTGAAACAGAACATTCCCTTCAGGGTCCTTTGGCTGATCCACGGGTGTGGGATCTGTCACGATTCCCATAACCTTTTCGGCCAGGTCATCCTTTTCACAGAAGATTTCGATGGTGTTCCCGTACGATTTGGACATTTTCTGACCGTCTGTGCCCGGGATGACGGCCCTCGTTTCCTCTATGAGGGGCTCAGGAACGATAAAGGTTTCCCCGTAGGTGGCGTTGAACCTGAGAGCAATGTCCCGGCTCATCTCGATGTGCTGCTTCTGGTCCTTTCCCACGGGAACCATTTCCCCCCCGAACAGAAGGATATCGGCGGCCATCAGCACCGGGTAGCTGAACAGGCCGTGACTGGGACGGGCACCCCTGGCAATCTTGTCCTTATAAGAATGGGCCCTTTCGAGCAAACCGACGTTGGTCACGTTGCCCAGCAACCAGGTCAACTCCGTGACCTCAGGAACGTCCGACTGAACCCAGAATACCGATTTTTTCGGATCCAGCCCCAGGGCCAGAAAATCGCTGGCGGCTTCCAGGGTGTTCTTTCTCAGCCGCTCTTTATCCGTGACGGTTGTGAGGGCATGATAGTTGACCAGAAACGTGAACAGTTCATTGTCTTTCTGGTACTCAATCATCCGCTGCATCATGCCGAAATAGTTTCCAAGATGGAGGTGCCCAGAGGGCTGGATTCCGCTCAAGACACGCTTTCTCTTCATGCTTCCGCCCTTGACCTCTCCAGAGGCTCCATGTACAGATAGGGCCGCCACCTTTCCTGCTCCTTTTTCACGAACTGTCGAATGTAATGAATCCTGTTGGGCTCCCGGGGACGCCTCAAAAGCTTGAGGCCGGCCTCGTCCGGAGTCCGGTTCCCCTTTTTCCGGTTGCAGACATGGCAGCTGCACACCAGATTCTCCCAGCTGTCCCTGCCTCCACGCTCCTTGGGTATGACATGATCGATGGTCATGGGTACGCTTCTACGGCCGCAATACTGACACTGGTGCCGGTCCCGCTTCAGAATATTCTTCCTGGAGAGAACGATGTCATTCCCCCTTACCCTCACATACTTCTGGAGCTTGATGACGCTAGGGAGAGCCAGGGTGGTACTGGGAGAGTGCACCCTATCCCGATAGCTTTCCACAACCTCCACCTTCCCCAGATACATCATGCAGATGGCCCTCTTGGCCGTACAGATCAACAGGGGCTGATAGTTCTGGTTGAGAACGAGCACCTCCCGGTTGAGTATGCCGTTTCCGAATCGCTTGAGAGTTTTCAACGGCAAACCCTTTCTATGCTCTTCACCCGGTGAATGTGAGTACGTAAACGGTGATTGTACACGGAAGACTTCCCGTCGAACGACTCGATTCTAACAAATCCCGAACAGTGGATAAAGCTGTCCTCACCCAAAGAGATGGCCACGTGATCCACTTCCTCCCCTTCCAAAGAGAAAAAGATGAGGTCCCCTTCCCGGACGGTTTCAAGATCTGTATCCACCAGGTGGAGATCCTCCGCCTGGTCCCGGGCGTCGCGGGGCAGAGGGAAAACCGATTTCATCACCGTCTGTGAAAAGCCTGAACAGTCAAATCCCTTGGGCGACTTACCACCCCACAGATACTGAATGCCCGAAAACCGCCTGGCCAGTCCCGTCACGTGTCTCCTGACATCCCCGGACACAGCCGGCGTCCGGGGGCTGTCAGTCCACCCTGACTTCCCGTCGGGAAGCAGGACCCGGGTCCACTCCGACCTGCGATCCAGCCTAACGAGTTCATCCCCGTACACCAGATCCCGGATCACCGGAGAGGACCGGCTGTGTTCCGCGTGAACACGACCAAACAGGTCATCCACCACGTAGGATTCTCCCGTGGCAAATCCCTCTGAATACCTCCCGTTGGCCTCGGCAAGAAAGAATCGGTGAATCCATCCCTCGTACCCGTCCCACTGCCTGATCCGGACCCAGTCTGAATCCTTCTCCAGCTCTTCCACCCGCTCCCCCATAAGAGCCTGGGTGACCACCTCCGAGCCAAACGTGCAGCCCGAATGGACGTTGGCCACGGAAACGTTGACGTAAAGGATGCTGCGGGTGTCGCTGTTCATCGTCGTATCCACGGCAAAATCAGATGAATTTATTTTGACCCCTATAGCAAGTCAAGGCAAAACCCCCCGACTTCCGTCAGGGCGCTCCCGGATTCATGAGAATAGCCATACACCGGAGGACCGCCTGAACTTTGGACGTTCCAAAGGCCAAGCCAGGTGAGTAGGGAGGTCAGGATGACAGGGTCCGGTCCTGGCACTCGGGGTTCGAGTACGGTCATTCACCAATAACGTCAAGTAAGAATTCCAGAACGTCGTTCCAGTAGGGCTCTTGGACCTTCCAGAATAGTTCATGCCCGTCGTCATTTTGATCAATGGTTCCGTCACCATTCGCATCATATTCAGGATACACAATCAGCGTAACATCTTTCCCTTCTTCAAGCAGAGCATCGTAAACATCATTTGCAGGTTGAACATGGTTGTCCTGATAAAGATCATTTTTCGCTACCAGGATCAGAACGGGTACAGCGATAGCAGATACTTGCTGAAGTGCCTCGTTCAAAGAGTTGCCGCCTGCCGCGGGAGCCATCAGGATAACAGCATGGATTTCATCCGATCTTACGATGGAAGCCTGTAAGGTGAGTAAGCCGCCTCGCGAAAAGCCCATAATACCCGTGCGGTCAGTATCGGCATCCTTGTGGGATTGTAGCTCATCCAGTGCAGTCAGAACCTCATTTAGATGGCCTTCCAAGGACACAGTTTCCCGACGTTTTTCTGCACGTGCCAGGTAACCCGCCTCCGCTAGAGCCCTGCAGGTACCTTCCAGGTCACCCCCAACGTTTTGCCCGAATCCACCATGATTATAGAGTACGGCTGGGAACGGTCCTTTACCCGGAGGACGACACAGATATGAAAATCCTGAGCCATCGGGTATCGACTCTACGGTGACTTCTTGAGGGTAGTCCTCCTTTTTTTCATCGGAATCGAGGCCACAGTTGAAAAATACGACTAAACAAAGTAGCAGAACCGGTTTGGGAACTGTCT